>JAZNVK010000095.1:0-11017 GCA_045592805.1 Faecousia sp. | reverse complement strand
TTTGGCAAGCATGATATAATATCCGTTCCTTCATATGCAAAGCATATATCACCCACCGAAGGTGGATATCATATGGAACATATATCACCCGTTCCCCAAGGAACGGATATCATTGAAAAAAGCACTTGCCGAAGCAAGTGCTTTTTTCTGGAGCTACTGGCCGGACTCGAACCGGCGACCTGCTGATTACGAATCAGCTGCTCTACCGACTGAGCTACAGTAGCGCAAGCGGATTTCTCAATTCGCAGGATACATTCTACTGTATTTTCCCAATAAAGTCAAGGAAAAATTCTCTTTCGGGGGTATTAAATGAAATTTCTCAGGGCGGCCAGCGCCTTTTTCTCAATGCGTGAGATCTGCACTTGGGAGACTCCCAGAATTTTGGCGGTCTTGTCCTGGGTCAGACCGTGGAAAAACCGCAGCTTGATCACCATTTGTTCCCGTTCGTTCAGGCAGGAAATGGCCTCCTGCAGGGCGATGCGTTCCACAATATGCTCCTCCATTTCTCCGTCTGTCAGTACATCCTCCAGGGCAAAGCCATCCTCGCCGCTGCGCCTTTGGATGGATTCTGTGGCTGTGGTGGCGGTTTCGGCGCAGGCGATCTCCTCCGGCTCCAGACCGGTTTCCAGACTCAGCTCCTGCACCGTGGGCTCCCGTCCCAATGTCGCCATAAGCCGCTGCCTTGCGGCCTTGATCCTGGCAGAGCGCTCCTTCAGGCTGCGGCTGACCTTGACCGTGCCGTCATCCCGTAGAAAGCGGCGGATCTCTCCGGCAATTTTCGGTACGGCATAGGTGGAAAACTGGGTTCCAAAGGCGGGGTCAAAGCCCTCCAGCGCCTTCAAAAAGCCCAGACAGCCCAGCTGGTACAGGTCGTCGGCATCCACACCCCGTCCGAAGTAGCGCCGCACAATGGACCAGATCAGCCCGTTGTTCTCCAGCAGCAGGGTCTCACCGGCTGCCCGGTCACCCTCCTTGGCTCGCAGCAGCAGCGCCTCCTGCTCGGGGATCATTTCTTCCCCCCACGGCAGACGATCTTACGCTTCATATGTACGGTAGTTCCCTTGCCGGGGGTAGATGTGATCCGAAATTCTGTCATGAAGCTCTCCATAATGGTGATGCCCATGCCGCTGCGCCCCTCGCCGCCGGTGGTGAACATGGGCTTGCGTGCCTGTTCGATGTCGGCAATGCCGCAGCCACGGTCCTTCACGGTGATATCCAGCACGTGCTCCGGCAGGATCCTGGCCTTGACGATCACCGTGCCGATCTGATCCGGGTAGGCATGGACAATGCAATTGGTCACCGCCTCGGAGACGGCGGTTTTGATATCGCCCAGCTCATCCAGGGTGGGGTCCAGCTGGGATGCAAAGCAGCTGACCGCCGCCCTTGCAAAGCTCTCGTTGGCCGATTTGCTGGGAAATTCCAGCTGCATGTAGTTTTCGCCTTTCATGGGATACACTCCTCCTTGATTTCCGTTATTTTTTCGATCCCCGCGGCGCGCAGCACCTTGTAGGGCTGGGGTGGAATGTTCTGCAGGATCAGCTTGCCCTGCAGCGCGCGCATCTGCCTGAGGGTGTGCAGCACCACCGCAATACCGCTGGAATCCATAAACCGTACCTCCTGAAAATCTAAAATACAGCGCAGAGGCAGGTAGCTTTCCACCTTTTCTGTGATCTGCGCCATGATCTGCCGCGCCTGATGGTGGTCGATCTCCCCGCTGAGGGCCACCGTAAGCTGCCTGTCCTGCACATAGCTTGTCAGCTTCATAGCCTCCTCCTTAAACAAAAAATGAACGCATATGGAATTCACCATATGCGCTCATTATACGATGTGTTTTTTGCATAGCCTGTCGAAAGCGGGGGAAGGAGGCAAAATTTTCAGTTTACAAACCAGTCCTCCGCAGGCATTCGCAGCCGACCCAGAGAGGGCTCACGGAAGTCGGGCTCAATGCCCTCCACCAGAATTTCCGCAGCGGTGATCTCCGGCAGCTGGCAGACCGTGGCGATGACAGAGCGTACGGCCAGCATCTCCTCGTGGGCATCGGCGCAGCCTGCCAGGAATTCGCCGGTGAAGTCCAGCACGCAGGTGCTGCCCTCCATGCGCACGGACAGCAGCTTGGTGCCTGTGGGGATGCAGTTTTTCAGGCCGTTGCCCCCCTCGTAGCCGATGAGGGCATGGATCAGCCGCTCTACGGTGGCAGTGCCGTCGCTCAGCTCCAGCACGTGGGGGATGGGTGCAAGGAGCGCCGTGCCTTCGGCACAGGGGTAGAGCTCAATATCCAGACGATCCTCACCCAGGGCAGTGGACAGCAGACGGGTATCCCGAGCCAGACCGTTGCTGAGATCCAGATAGCCCAGCTGATCCAGAGGCGCGCCGGAGACCCAGAGGTCAACGGTGCTGATCTCCGGCAGCTCTGTCAGGGAGTTTACAATGGAATAGACCGCCATGCGCTCCGAGGCAAAGTCCTCGAAGCCCCTGTAGCTGAACTCTGAGGAGAGGTTTACGGTGCAGATCCCACCCTCCACGGTGACGGACAGCAGCCTCGTCCCCACGGGGATGCAGCTGAGATCCGGCTGCTCCAGCAGACGGGAGAGGATGAATTCCGGCTTGTTGTGGCTCTCCTCCTCGCTGATGGTGATGCTCTGGGCTACCAGATAGCGCCGCTGGGCATCGGGGAAGTAGAGCACCACCTGCTCCTCCTGGGGCAGCATCCCCGTGTCTGAGAGCAGGATGTCATTGGCGGTCAGGGTGATGGCCTCGTCGCTGCCGGGAATGGTGGCGCTGACACTTCGCACAGAGGGCAGCTGCAGCAGCGTCCGGGTCAGGCAGACGCAGGCCAGGGTGCTCTGGGCCGCGGGCACGGCATCACCACGGAAGATCAGGTGGACGGCATCGCCCTCCGTATGGATGTCGGACAGGTGCCAGCCCGCAGGCAGCACGGAGAGCGCGCCCTCGGGCAGCGGCGTGGCCAGATAGCGGTTGATCAGCTCCTTCGGCTCCGTCTCTGCGGGATCCAGATCGGTACCCAATTGGAGCAGTGCGGTGCCGCCGTTATAGGAGACCTCCTGCCGTGGATAGTAGAAATACAGAGAGACCTCGGTCTCCGGTTCTGCCGCGGGACAGGCGGTGAACAGCAGCAGGACACACAGGAGGATCAGCAGAATGGATTTTTTCATGGCAGCTCCTCCGTTATTTCAAAAATGGGGAAGGTGACGGTAAAGACCGTGCCGCAGGTCTCTCCGGGGCGCACCTGTACCGTGCCGTAGTTTCGCTTGACCATGTCCGATACAATGGACAGCCCCAGACCTGCGCCGCCGGCCGCACGGCTGCGTGCCTTGTCCACCCGGTAGAAGCGGTCAAAAATATGCTCCATGGCATCTTTGGGAATTCCTGCGCCGGTGTCAGAGACCTCCAAAAGCAGATCCTCCCCCCGACGTTCCAGACGGATCTCCACCCGACCGCCGTCCCTGTTGTATTTAATGGCATTTTCTACCAGATTAAAGACGATCTGGTACAGGTCGTCCTCCACGGTCATAATGTCGCAGGATTGCAGCTCCTGGCAGATGGTGATCCCCCGAAGCTCTGCCAGGGGACGGAGCATACGGATGACCTTCTCCACCGTGGGCGCGGCATCGATGATCTCACGCTCGTCCTCTAACTTGCTGTCCAGCTTGGTCAGCGCCAGCAGCTTCTGGGACAGACGACCCAGACGGTCAGCCTCTCTGCCGATGTCGCTGATAAACTCCCGCTGGGTCTGCAGATCCATCTCGTTCTGCAAGATGGAGTCCGAAAGCAGCTTGATGGAGGCCAGCGGGGTCTTTAATTCGTGGGAGGCATCGGAGACGAACTGCCGCCGCCGCTGCTCCGACTCCTCCAGACGGTCGGAGAGGGTGTTGAACTCCCGGCTCAGCTTTGCCAGCTCGTCGTGGCCACGGACATCCAGCTTGCGGCTGTAGTCGCCGTCACGCATGGCGCGGATGGAATAGAGAATTTTCCGCAGCCGCAGGGAGAAAGCACCGGAGAGCAGCATGGCAACCAGAATAATGGCAAGCTCCAGACCGGCGGAAATGCGGAGAATATTGGTCTCCAGCGCCGTGATCAGGGCGCCCAGGTCGGTGTCGTACTGCATCAGGTACACCACGCCCAGCACCTGCCCGCTGCGCATCAGGGGTACGGCGGCACGGGTCTCGATGGCACCGTCGGCAAAACGGCTGTAGACCACCTGATTTCCCTGGGCTGCGGTGACGATCTCGGGGAAGAGCAGCAGCTTGCCCTCCGCATTGCCGATCTCCAGAGAGTCATACAGGGCAAAGCCGCCGCCGTCTGTGACCACGCTGCGGGTGGCAGACAGCTCCTCCGAGGCATTGATGCTGCTCTCAATGGAGGAGGCGGTCAGCAGATCCGCCTGCAAAAGGGCAGCAGAAATCAGCTGCGCCTTGTCACTCAGCGCCCGTTCCTGGGAGCTGAAGACCATGCTTCGCAGCTTGCCGGAGGCATAGATATTCAGGAAAAAGAGGGCAATGCCGATGATCAGAATGTAGATGATGGCATTGCGCAGCTGAGAGCTGGCAGGCAGCATGGTCAGCCATCTTTTACGCTTTGAAATAGTACCCAACTCCCCATTTTGTCATGAAGTATTCCGGCTCGGCGGGAACGGTTTCCAGCTTCTCACGGATGCGGCGGATATGCACATCCACCGTGCGGATGTCGCTGCGGTATTCGTAGGCCCAGATCAGATCCAGCAGGCTGTCTCTGGAGTAGACCCGATTGGGATTGCGCATCAGCAGCTCCACCACGTCGAACTCCCGGGCGGTGAGATCGGCGGGGATGCCGTTTTTGTACACATTGCGCTCCGAGGAGTCCAGGGTGATGGCACCTACGGTGATGCGGCTCTGCTTGCGCTCCTGACGTCCGCTGCGGCGCAGCAGGGCGCGGATTCTTGCCTTCAGCTCCAGAATGTTAAAGGGCTTGGTGAGATAATCGTCTGCCCCCTGCTCAAAGCCCAGCAGCTTGTCCATGTCGTCCGTACGGGCGGTGAGCATGATCACCGGTACATCGGAAAACTCCCGAATCTGTCGGCAGGCTTCCAGGCCGTCCACCTCCGGCATCATTACGTCCAGTACGATCAGACCCACCTCCGGGTCCCGTGCCAGCTCCACGGCCTCGGCGCCGTTGGAGCCGGTGATGACCTCGTAGCCATCGTTTTGCAGATTAAACTTAATGCCCTTGACCAGCAGGGGCTCGTCGTCAACTACCAGTATCTTCATCCGTATCCTCCACAGTAATATAGTCCTTCAGCTTGTCGAAACGACTCTGGCCGATGCCCTCCACCTCCATAAGCTCCTCAATGGAGGTAAAGTAACCGTTCTCCTCACGGTAGGCGATGATCCTTTGGGCAGAGGTCTTGCCGATGCCGGGCAGGGTCATGAGGGTCCGTTTATCGGCCGTGTTGATATTCACGGGGTCGGGAAGCGGCTGTATTTCCTCTGAAACGGCCTCCGTGGGTGCCACATCACCGACGGTGATGTAGTTCCTGATCTCCTCAAAGCGGTTCGCTCCGATGCCCCTGACCTCCATAATGTCTTCAATGGAGTGGAACAACCCGAACTCCTGACGGTAGTCGATGATCCTCTGACCAAAGATCTCTCCGATCTCCGGCAGCATCATCAGGGTGTCCAGATCGGCGGTGTTGATATTGATGGGGAAGAGGGTAATTCCGTCTGCTGCCAGTTCGAAAGGATCTATGGTTTCGGTCTCGCCGGGGGTGGGGCGCTCCCGTTGGGTGTCGAGGTGCAGACGATTGCTGCCCTTGCCCAGCAGCAAGCCCGTGCAAAGACAGCCCAGCACCAGGGTCATCAGGATCAGAACGGCGCTTGCGTTGATCTTTTTCATGCTCTTTTTTCCTCTGTAAGTGCGTTGACATCAACGCGATTTTTGGTATAATAGAAGCTAAGCTATATTATACCACAGACTTATCGCCCTCGGCAACAAAAACCGAGGCGTTTCGGGGGATATTTATGAAAAAATACCGTTTTCTTGCCATACTGCTCAGCCTTTTGCTGCTGCTGAGCCTGACCATGCCCGCCTTTGCGGAGACTGAGGATACCACCGAGTCCACTGAGCCTACGGAGATTACCTCCCCTGAGGAGCTGCCCGACAGCTTTGGCAGACCGGAGCCTCTGAAGGAGTCCATCTTCCCCACCACCTATAAGGCACTGGCAAAGGCGGCGGTGCTGGTGGAGCTGAATTCCAATACCATCGTCTTCGCTCAGGACATGGATAAGAAGCTCTATCCTGCCTCCCTGACCAAGATCATGACCTGTATGCTGGCGCTGGAGCACGGCAATCTGGATGACATTCTGACCGTCTCGGAGACCGCCCTGCAGAACCTCAATATCTACGGCAGCACCGTCGGCCTTCTGGAGGGGGAGGAGATCAGCCTCCGTGAGCTGCTGTACTGCATCATGATCTCCTCTGCCAACGAGGGCTGTAACGTCATTGCCGAGTATATCTCCGGCAGCATCGACAGCTTCGTCAAGGCTATGAATGACAAGGCCGCCGAGATCGGCATGAAGAATACCCACTTCGCCAATACCCACGGCCTGCACAACGACGACCACTACACCACCGCCCACGATCTGGCCATCCTGGCCTGCTGGGCCTGGCAGAATTTGCAGTTCCGTGAGTTCTCCACCACCGTGGAGCACACCGTGCCTGCCACCAACAAGTCCGAGGAGCGCTATCTGCGCACCACCAATCACCTGACCTCCACCCACGAGACCGACCGCTACTACTATGAGAATGCCCAGGGCATCAAGACCGGCTTTACCACCCCCGCCGGCGGCTGCCTGATCTCCACCTGCTCCAATGGGGAGATGGCCTATCTCACGGTGGTCTGCGGCTGCGAGACCCTCTATGATGCCGAGAGCAATCCCTTGGATATGCGTTTTCTGGAGACCATTGACCTCTTTAATTTCGGCTTCCGCAGATATGATTTCGTCCAGGTGCTCTCCGACCTTGCCATGCTGGAGCAGTGCGAGGTGGCAAACGGCCTGTCCAACCGAGTGCTGGTACACGCTGCCGAGAGCAAGGAGGTTCTGCTGCCGGTCAATTACGATCCCGCTCTGGTGAGCCTCCGTCTGGACTACACCGGCGGCAGCGTCCTGCAGGCCCCTCTGGCCGAGGGACAGAAGGTGGGCGTAGTCACCGCCTATTATGACAATATCCCCCTGGTCAGTGCGGATCTGGTCACCATGACCGCCGTGGGCAGCCACCAGGTTACCCAGGTAGACGCTGCTACAGAGGAAGGGGACAGCGGCATCTGGTCGGATCTGCTGCACTACTGGTATTTGACCATTCCCTTCGCCCTGGTGCTGCTGCTGGTGGTGCTGCTTCTGATCATCCGCGCTGTCAATGTCCGTCGCGCCAAGAAACGGGCGAAGCGCCGCCGTCGCAATGCCGCAAGGAGGAGAACCTATGACTGAGATGGAGCGGCTCCGTGACCAATGCCTGAACTGCACCGCCTGCCCCCTGTGCCGGGAACGGAATGCCGTGGTCTTCGGCGTGGGCAATATCTTCGCGGATATCGTCTTTGTGGGCGAGGGTCCGGGACAGCAGGAGGATCTCTGCGGCGAGCCCTTCGTGGGCGCAGCGGGGAAATTGCTGGATGAAATGCTCAATATTATCGACCTCAATCGGGATAACTGCTATATCGCCAATATTGTCAAGTGCCGTCCGCCCCATAACCGTGACCCGCTGCCCCAGGAGCAGGATGCCTGCATCGGCTACCTGTACAAGCAGCTGGAGATCATCCGCCCCAAGATCGTGGTCTGCCTGGGCAGAATTGCCGCCCAGCGGCTGATCAAGGAGGATTTCCGCATTACCAGAGAGCATGGCACCTGGTTCGATAAGAACGGGGTGCAGTATATGGCCATCTACCACCCCTCCGCCCTTTTGCGTGACCTGAATAAGCGACCGGAGACCTTCAGTGACCTGATGCTTCTGCGTAAAATGGCCATTGCCCTGGATTGTATGCCGGAGGTGGAGCCATGACGAAACAGGAATTTTCTGCCCGCTGCGCCCAGGGCTTTCTGCTGCTGGACGGCGCAACCGGTTCCAATCTTATGAAGCAGGGTATGCCCCGTGGGGTCTGTACGGAGCAGTGGGTCTGCGAGCACCCTCAGGCGCTGCTCTCTCTGCAGCGCAGCTATGTGGAGGCCGGCTCGGATATCCTCTATGCCCCCACCTTTTCCGCCAACCGCTACTCCCTCCGCCGTCACGGTCTGGAGCATCGGGTGGCAGAGCTGAACCGCAATCTGGTTTCTCTCAGCCGTGAAGCTGCCCAGGGCAAGGCCCTCATTGCGGGCGATCTGACCACCACCGGCGAGCCTATGGCACCCATGGGCCGTATGACCTACAACGAACTCTTCTCCATCTACGAGGAGCAGATCACGGCGCTTTTAGAGGCGGAGGTGGATCTGCTGGTCATCGAGACCATGCTCAGCGTAGAGGAGACCGCCGTGGCTCTGGAGGCCGCTCAGAGTCTCTGTGAGCTGCCGGTGATGTGCAGCCTTACGGTGCAGGCAGACGGCAAAGCCTATTTCGGCGGCGACTGCGTGGAGGCGGTTCAGACCCTCAGCGCCATGGGCGCTTCTGCCGCAGGCATCAACTGCTCCTGCGGTCCGGAGCAGCTGCAGGCTCTGGTGCGCAATATGAAAGCCGCCACCGCCATCCCCCTTTTGGTCAAGCCCAATGCGGGCATGCCGGAGATCAGCGACAGCGGCGAGGCGGTCTATTCCATGAAGGCGGCGGAGTTTGCCGTCCATATGGAGCGGCTGCTGGCTCTGGGTGCCGATGTGATCGGCGGCTGCTGCGGCACAGACCCCTCCTTCATTGCCGCCTTAAATCAATTGCGAAAGTAAATCATCTCCGTCGGATCGGGAGCCTTCGCTCCTGCTCCGGCGGCTTTTTTTCGGGAAACAGCACCCTACGAAACCAGCGCAGATCACGGGTGCAGAGGCTGTTACTCAGCAGATACAGACCCGAAAGCAGGCAGAGGAAGAAGCCACCCCGTCCCGTCAGCTCTGCGTAGGGACTTTCCTGTACGGGCAGCAGCATGGCCGCGCCCAGACAGAGCAGCAGACAAATTAGCCCCGTCCCAAGCGGCCGAAGGGGAAGCCGGTAGTGCGTGACCTGCAGCAGCCGACGGAGGCTGAGGATCAGATTGACCCCGTGGGTCAGGGCGAAGCTGAAGATATAGCCGCCGATCCCCCAACGGGGCAGCAGGAAAAAGAGCAGCGTCACGTCCATCAGAGAGGTCAGGGTGTTGTAGCGCACGCAGCTCAGCTGCTGGGACAGCCCCTTGAGCATCCCGTCGGTAATGGCATCCAGATAGAGCATCAGCACCATGGGGGCAAAGATCCGCAGGTAAGCGCCGGCTTCGCCGCTGCCGTAGATCATCTGCCCCAGAGGACGGGCGCAGCAGAAGAGAAAGCCGCCCACGGCGCAGGCATAGAGCCAGGTCAGACGCAGACAGCGGTCAGACAGGCTGATGATTCGTCTGCTCTGTCCCTCCGCGCGGCTCCGTGCCAGCTCCGGCACCAGAAGATCCGCCAGTGAGAACAAAATCGCCGCCGGAAACATCAAAATGGGGAAGACCATGCCATGGATGGTGCCGTGGTCTGCCAACGCACTTTCCGCAGAGGCACCGAATTTTGCCAAACCAAAGGGGATCAGCAGCTGCTCTGCCGTATTCAGCCCCGCGCGGAGATAGTCGTTGAGGGCAAGGGGCAGGCAGAGTTTCCGCAACCGCTGCCCCATTTTGGGGCGCTTTTTATGGCGGAGACTACGTGTCCGCTTCCGAAAGAGCAGATACAGCAGGGAGAATTCCAAAGCCGAGCCCAGAGAACTGCCCAGCAAAACGGCGCAGCAGGCTGCCTGGCTGCTTTTGGCCATGCCGCTCAGCAGGACAAGGGCGGTAAAGGCCATGGACAGCAGCCGTTCCGCGATCTGTACCCCCACGGTGCGGCGCACCTCACCGCAGGCGGTAAAATAGCCCGTCATCACACCGCAGAGACAGGAACAGGGGAGAAAGACCCCGATGATCCGCAGGGGAGTCGCCGCCTCCGGTGACCCCAAAAGGGCTGCCGCCACCACGGGGGAACAAAGAAACAGCAGCCCGCCGGTCAGAGCGCTGACCCACAGCCCGTATTTCAGGCAGGCTCTGACAGCGGCATAGGCTCCCAGCGGATTTCCCTTCCCGTATTCCTCCGCCGTCAGGCACATGGCTGCCACCCGTACCCCGGAGGAGCCCACGATCAGGGCAAAGAAGCCCACCGAGGAGATCAGCTGCAGCAGCCCCAGCCCCCCGGCGCCCATGCGGTGGGCGAGGAAGGCGTTAAAGCCGATGCCCATGAGCCGCAGCAGCAGATCGCTGCACGTCAGCAGCAAGGCATTGCGAAAAATCGAGCTTTTCCTCATCCAAGCACCCCCCAACACTATATGCGCCACCGTCCCATGGACATGACGGGGAGTGCAGCTTTGCCGCCTACGAGACCCTGAAGCAGCAGAGGCCCTGCCTCTTCGACCGCGGCCGGCAGATGGAGAAAAACATGTGATGTTTGATAAGCAGCGGAAGCATAAGGATTTTGTAGAGCTGCTGACCCGGAGGGAGAAGGAACCCCTCAGCACCCGACCGGTGTCCATTTTCTACGCCTCTCCCTTCGGCACGGTCATGACAGAATACAACGGACCCGCCTACCGCCGGATGGAGGACTTCCTCATCCAAATCCGCAGAATCCTCCCCTCAACCTCCATGGGAGAGTGAATGGTGAATAGTGTCCGAGATTTGAAATAAAGTCGAATAGATGTTTATCGGTGAGGCTAAGGACTAATAACTAAGAACGAATAACTGAGGTATCGGCTCCGCCGATGGATTCAAAATGAGTCAAATAGATGTTTATCGAACTGTTGCCTGCACCGCCTACCAACGATCTCCCCCTTTGAAGGGGGACACAGGGGG
>JAZNVK010000094.1:0-7365 GCA_045592805.1 Faecousia sp. | reverse complement strand
GGGCTTGGTAACAACGCCCACGGTGAGGATACCGGCCTCATGTGCCAGATCAGCGATGATGGGAGCAGCGCCGGTGCCGGTGCCGCCGCCCTTGCCGGCGGAGATAAAGGCCATGTCGGTGCCTTCGAGGATCTTGGAGATGGCTGCACGGCTCTCCTCAGCGGACTTCTTGCCGATGTCGGGCTTGGAGCCTGCGCCCATGCCGCCGGTGAGCTTCTCACCGATCTGCAGCTTGTTCTCACACTTGGACTTGTTCAGATCCTGGCGGTCGGTATTGATGACCACGAAATCCACACCGCCGATGCGGCTGGAGATCATACGGTTGACAACGTTGTTGCCGGCGCCGCCGACACCGATCACCTTAATATTAACTACCTTATCTGCGTAAACTTCGGACATTATTCTCTCCTCCTATGTATAACTGAGTAACAACAGAATATAGTATGCGATTTTTATACTGTACTATTTTACCTTGAAAATTGCTTTAGGTCAATAGAATTTCTCATTTTTAGCAAAATTATTTACATTTTTTCTAAAAATTTAATCGTCCAGGCTGACAATTGCCTTTTTTCCGCTGTCGTAGGTCAGGTCAATGTGGCCTGTGTCGTACTCTTTTTGATCCGCGATGACGATTTTCAGGTACTCCAGCTTGTGGGCAAGGTTGGTAGCTGTACCCAGACTGACCTCAAATCGATCCTCGTACATCAGGCTCAGGCGGTTGGTC
Organism: Faecousia sp.; assembly: GCA_045592805.1. Taxonomy (GTDB): domain Bacteria; phylum Bacillota; class Clostridia; order Oscillospirales; family Oscillospiraceae; genus JAZOXB01. Next base: position 6,641 of record JAZNVK010000094.1, on the reverse strand, counting down.
TCGGACACCGTAACAGAGCGCACCGGACGGGTCAGCTCCGCTGCCTCCAGCTCCTGCAGGAAGGTCAGCAGCGTGCGGAAGCGGCTGAGCACATCCTCACCCTCAGCGCCCTCTGCAGGTACGGCGGCCTCGCCGGGGATAGGAATACGGATCTGCACGCCGTTGATGCGGACATAGGAAGAGGCAGCCTTTGCCTCGATCTCCTTGAGCACCGTACCGTCGGAGGACATGAGGTAGTATTCGCCCAGGGTATCGGTGATCGCATAGCCGCTGGAGTGTTCCGTCAGCTGGATCACCACCCGATTGGGCAGCACCCGTCTGACCTGTACCGTGGAGACATACTCACAGTTGGCCATAATATTCCCTGCCACCGCCCCACGGGATAGGGTCAGGAGGTTATCGCCCTCGTTAATACCGCAGACCGCCACAATATCCTCTCTGGAGTAGTAGCGGTTGCCCTCCACATCCACGTGCTTCACGCGGAAGAACAGGGTCAATGTCAGAATCACCGCCGCTGCGACGGCAATGATAATCAGAAGCCGCCGCCAGAAAACAGGGCCGAAACGGTGGTGAGTGCGCTGCTTTGCCTCCTTGGTCTGCTTCTGACGCAGACCCTCCAGGCGGCTGTCCTCCTTGCGCTCCTTACGTTGACGTTCCGCCGTGCGGGCGGCACGGGAATCCCGCTCCCGGCGTGGGGTTTTGGCACGGGGCTCCGGACGGGAGACCGGCGCAGCCTCCGCCTCCGGGGGACGGGGCTTGGGGCGCTGTTTGTTCTCTTCTTTTTGCGCCTTTTCCCTGGCAAGACGCTCCTTGCGGCGGCGCTCCGCCTCTAAGGCTGCCGGGGAATTTCGCTTTTTTCCTTTGTTGTCCATAAGCATGACTGCCCTTCTGTATACTGAATCCGCGCGCCACAGGCACGCAGCATAGCTTCAAATTTTTCATAACCGCGGCGGATATGGCCGCTGTCCCACAAAATACTTCTACCCTCTGCCGCCAGCATGGCAATGGCAATGGCAGCTCCGCCACGCAAATCGGTGGCTTCCGCCTCTGTCCCATGGAGGGTTTTCACGCCCTGTACTACGGCGCAGCGTTTTGCGGCACTGATCCTTGCTCCCATGGAATTGAGGGCGGGTACATGGCGCAGGCGGTTGGAGAAGAGCCTCTCCTCAAAGACCGTTGTCCCCTCGGCCGTAGCCATAGCTGCCATCATGGGTGCCTGGGCATCGGTGGGGAAACCGTCATAGGGTGCGGTGCGGATCACACCCGCCCCTCTTAATTCTTTGCACCTTAAATAAATGTGTGATTGTTCCCCGCTGATCTCGCAGCCCGCTCCTTTCAGAACCTCTGTCACAGCGGTGAGATGTTGGGGACATGTGCCTCGGAGCAGCACTTCCCCACGGGTAGCCGCAGCAGCGGCCAGATAGGTGGCTGCCTCCATGCGGTCAGGCATCAGGCGGTAACGGCAGCCGTGGAGGACTTTGCCCCCGTGGATATGCAGCACAGAACTGCCTGCACCGCAGATCTCCGCACCGCAGGCACAGAGAAAACCGATCAGATCCCCGATCTCCGGCTCTTTGGCTGTATTGCAGAGGATGGTTTCACCCCGGCAGGACAGCGCCGCCAGAATCAAATTCTCCGTTGCGCCCACGCTGGGGAAGGGCAAGGCAATGGTACAGGGTGCAAAGCGTTCTTTCTTGCAGCGCAGAGCGCCATCGAGTACTTCACAGCTTGCGCCCAGGTGTCGCAGACCCATCAAATGCAGATCGATAGGGCGTTCCCCCAGAGGGCAGCCCCCCGGCTGAGACAGCTCTGCCTCAGAAAACCGGCTCAGCAGCGCACCCAGAAACAGAATGGCACCACGCATTTTCCCCATGAGATTGGGTGGAATGTGGCTGCGGCAGGCATCGGCACTGTCTACCAGCAGTTCCCCTCCCCGTCGGCAGACCTTGCAGCCCAGATGGGTGAGGATCTCCGCAGCTGTGGCTACATCCTCTATGTATGGACAGTTTTCGATCACGCAGGGCTCCTTGCACAGCAGGGTAGCGGCCAAAATGGGCAGAACGCTGTTTTTTGCCCCGTGGATGGGGATCTCCCCTCTCAGGGGTCTTCCTCCGATGATCTCATACTGTCCCATAGGCAAACCTCCGTTGAGAGAATTTGCCTCATCTTATGCAGATTTCAGCTTTTCCGTGCCAAGTCCAGAATGATCCGACAGATCCGCTCGGCGGAGTCAATGACGGCTACCTTCCGCAGTGCCTTGCGCATCGCCTCGCACTTCTCCTTATCCTCCGCCAGGGATTTGGCGGCTTCGTAGAGGCTCTTGCCGTCGCAATCACTCTCACGGATCACCACAGCAGCGCCGCGCTTTTCCAGAATCCGTGCGTTTTTCTCCTGGTGATTGTTGGTCACATTGGGAGAAGGCACGATGATGCAGGGTGTGCCTGCAGCGGCGATCTCATTGAGGGTGGAGGAACCGGCGCGGCTGATAAACACGTCCGCTGCCGCCATCAGGGTAGGCATATTGTAGATATACTCCTGCATGACCACCTTGCTCTGGCTTGCCAGATCCACGCCCTTTTCCTTCATGAGATCGGGCATCCAGCGCCAGCCGAAGGAGCCGGTGGCGTGGACATGGTGGTAGCGCCCCTCTTGGCACTCCAGCTTCATGAAGTCCGCCATTTTCTTGTTCATCTCTCTTGCGCCCAGGCTGCCCCAGGCAGAGACGATAAAGGGGGCATTTTCCTCCAGCTTCAGCTCTTGTCGGGCATCGGCACGCTTTGTAAAGACAAATTCCTCCCGGACGGGCATACCCACGGGGATCACCCGGTCGGAATTCTTGTACTCGCTGCGGCTCTCTTCGAAGCTGACCAGGATCTTATCCACCTTGTCGCAGACCATTTTGGTGGCCAAACCGGGGACAGCATTGGCCTCGTGGAGAGCGGTGGGGATGCCCAGCTTGGCACCCCGAGCCAGCATGGGATAGCTGGCATAGCCGCCGGTACCCAGGATCACATCGGGCTTGAACTCCCGAATGATCTGATCGGCACGGCGCAGTGCCTTGCGGATGGTGATGACAGCCTTGATATTATGCCAGATGGCAGAGGGCTTCAGGCTGCGCAAATAGTTGGAAATGGTCACCGTTTCGATGGTAAAGCCCTCTCTGGGAACGAGATTTGTTTCCATTCCGTCATCCGCACCCACAAAGAGTATCTCAGCGTCGGGGCGTTTCTCTTTTAGGACCTTGGCTACGGCAATGGCGGGGTTAATATGACCTCCGGTGCCGCCGCAGGTGAAAATGACTCTCATGGACAATGTTCCTTTCATTTCGACTTTGGATGCTTCTGGAGATGTTCAGCACAATGCCGCACTCCGCCAACTGCATGATCAGCGCCGTGCCTCCCGAGGAAAAGAAGGGCAGCGAGATCCCCGTAGAGGGGAGCAGATTGGTGACCACCGCCACATTGATGATCACCTGCAGGGCAAGCAAGCAGGTCAGACCTGCGCCCAGAAGCATGGAGAAGCGATCCCGGGCGTGGATGGCGATCCAGAAGCCACGGAGGATCAGCAGAGCGAAGAGGAGCAAAATGGCCACAGCGCCAATAAAGCCCAGCTCCTCGCAGGCAATGGCAAAGATATAATCGTTATGCTCCTCCGGCAGGTACAGGTATTTCTGCCTGCTCTTGCCGAAGCCCAGCCCCAGAAGACCGCCGGAGCCGATGGCATATTCCGACTGCAGGATCTGCAGCCCCTTATCTAAGGGATCTGCCTCGGGATCTAACCAGGCGGTGATGCGGTCGGAGGTGTAGCCTCCGGCCAGAAGCATGGTCAGCAGCCCCACACTGCCCAGCGCCACCACAATGCCCAGATATTTTCGGTTGATGCCCCCGATGAGCATCATGCAAAAGCAGAGGGCGGCGATGATAATGGTGGCGGAAAAATGGGGCTCTAAAATCAGCAGCGCAGCCATCAACAGCAGCGCTCCTGCGCATAAGAAAAAGGTTTTGGGAGACTTGATATCCTCCCTGTATCGGGTCATCAGGGAGGCCATAGCCAAAATCAGGGCGAATTTGGCGATCTCCGAGGGCTGGAACTGGGTAAAGCCCAGATTGATCCAGCGGGTAGCACCGTTGACATTGGTGCCGAAGAGCAGCACCGCCCCCAAAAGGGCAAGGGTGAGCAGATAGATCCACAGGCTGTACTTCCGGTACCAGGCGTAGGGTACTCGGCTCACCAGGAGCATGACCAGCACCCCTGCCACCGCAAAGATCAGCTGGGAGATAAAGTAGCCTGCGGGATTCCCCGTCAGGTAATAGGCACGGGCATAGCTGGCGGAATAGAGCACCAGCAAGCCCACTGCTGTCAAAAGTAGGGTCAAAAGCAGATAAGGCAGGTCCATAATGCCGAGATCGCTTTCTCTAACTCGGGTCGGTTTCTCCTTGGAAAGCTTTCTCACCCCATGCACATGGGACACTGTCTTACCTCCTAATATTTCAGAATCAGAACCAGATGCGTACGCCGAAGAAGGCGATGAAGCACATGACCACGGTGGTCAGCACGAAGACGAACCAGATCTTGATCTCCGACCAGCCGCACATTTCGAAGTGATGGTGGATGGGCGCCATCTTAAAGATACGCTTGCCGTGGGTCAGCTTGAAGTAGCCCACCTGGAGAATGTCGGACATGGTCTCGATGATGTAAATGAGACCCACGAAGAGCAGCACCAGAGGCATATTCAGTGCGAAGGCCAGACCGACCACAGCGCCACCCAGGAACAGAGAGCCGGTGTCGCCCATAAAGGTCTTGGCAGGATAGAAATTATAGAACAGGAAGCCTGCCAGAGCGCCGGTCAGGGTGGCGGGGAAGGTGGACAGGCCTGCCTTATTGGCCAGCATGGAGACCAGGGTGAAGAAGAGCATAACGGGGGTGGTGACACCGGAGGCAAGGCCGTCAATGCCGTCAGTGATGTTCACCGCATTGACGCAGCCCACGATAATAAACACCGCCGCAGCCAGATACACCGGCACAGGCACGGTGCAGAGGGCGTCCTTTACAAAGGGGAACTTCAGCTCATAGCTGAGGTTGCCGCTAAAGTGCATGGCAACGAGGAAAACAGCGGCAGCAGCGATCTGCAGCAGCAGCTTCTGGATGCCGGTGAGACCCAGATTTCTCTTTTTCCTGACCTTGATGAAGTCATCGTAGAAGCCGATAAGGCCGAACATCATAGCAAGACCCAGCACCAGCAGGTGGGAGTAATCCCCGGTTTTCAGCAGGGCGGGCAGGCCGGTGAGGGCGCAGAGCAGAGACGCGCAGATAAAGACGATACCGCCCATGGTGGGTGTGCCACTCTTGCTGTTGTGCCACTTGGGGCCTTCCTCACGGATGGACTGCCCGGCCTTCAGGGCGCGGAGCATGGGGACAAAGATCTTGCCCAGAATCAGTGCTGCCAGGAAGCCTGCCACCACCGAGACGATGACCATCAGTGTATTTGAATTAAACATTTTGTTTTCCTCCGTTTTCCGTATCTGTAGAGAGAAGCGCCAGAACCGTCTCCATCTTCATGCCACGGCTGCCCTTGCAAAGAAGGGTGTCTCCGGGTCGCAGGAATTCCCTCAGCTCCTGCGCCAGAGCGGCATGGGTTTCGTAGGTTTTGGCAAAGGTGAGGCCACTGTCCGTAGCACCACGGACATATTCCTCGCTGCAGGCGCCGTAGGCAAAGAGGGCGTTGGCCTTTTTTGCCGCCAGCTGACCGACCTTGTAATGCGCCTGCGGCGCATGGTCGCCCAATTCCAGCATTCCGCCCAGAACGGCGATCTTTCGACCGGGGTTGCCCTCCAGCACTGCAAAGGCGGCCTCCATGGACTCGGGGCCTGCGTTATAGCAGTCGGCAATAATGCGAATGCCGTCCTGCTCATAGACCTTCTGGCGAAGGCCGGTGTTTTCAAAGTTTTTCAGACCGGCGGCGATCTCCTCCGGCAGCATGCCGCAGAGCAAGCCCACTGTCAAAGCTGCCAGAGCGTTTAAGACATTGTGCCGCCCCAGCGTGGGGATCTCCAGGGTCACAGGCTGACCGAATGCCTCCGCCTCAATGACGGTGGAGAAGCCCTCCTCCCGGGTCTCCAGAGCACGGACGGGGTTGTGCTCGGAAAAACCGTAGGTAATGGCATGGTGCTTTTGGGCAGCGCCGTAAAGCAGCTCCTCGTCGCCGCAGAACACGGCGCAGCCGTGGTCACTGAGCCCCTCCAGGATCTCCAGCTTGGCCTGCAAAATACCCTCACGGGAGCCTAAATTCTCGATGTGCATGGTGCCGATATTTGTAATGACCGCAATATCCGGCAGGGCGATGGAGGTGAGAAGAGAGATCTCACCGAAGTGGTTCATGCCCATCTCCAGCACCGCCGCCTCCGTATTGCGCTCCATGGAGAGAACGGTCACGGGAAGGCCGATGCCGTTATTGAAATTCCCCTCGGTCTTGTGGGTCAAAAGGCGCTGCTGCAGCACCGTGGCGATCATTTCCTTGGTGGTGGTCTTGCCTACGGAGCCGGTGACACCGATGCAGCGCAGGGGCAGGCTCTTGCGGTAAGCCCGGGCCAGGGCCTGCAGAGCCTTGGCCGTATCTTCTACATAAACAGCCGGGATATGCT
>JAZNVK010000093.1:0-7026 GCA_045592805.1 Faecousia sp. | reverse complement strand
TGATCCGTCTGGAAACCTCTCTGAAACAGGCGGAGGGGAAGGAAACTTACTGTTTCCTCCATTATCCGCCACGCTACAGAGGTTATGAGTGTCCGGAGATTCTGGAGCTTTTGAAGAAGTACCAGGTGAAGCTGTGCTGTTACGGACATCTCCACGGGGATAGTCACAAACTGGCAATAGAAGGGGAACATGACGGTGTTGAATTCCGTTTATGTGCCGCAGATTACCTGAGATTTCGTCCCCTTCGTATAAAATAGTGGATTTGTTGAAATAACTCTTGTATTTTTAATCAATATCTGATAAAATAGTTCGGCTATCTATAAAAAAGTGCGTCAATGGATGCAACACATAGGAGGAAACAAACAATGAATGTGAAAAACGTAGAAAAGCAGACCAACCGTGCTACTATCACCGTGGAGATCACTGCCGCTGAGATGGAGCCCGCTGTCAATAAGGTTTACCTGAAGGTCCGCAAGAATGTTATGATCCCCGGCTTCCGCAAGGGCAAGGCTCCCCGTAAGGTCATCGAGGCCGCTTACGGCAAGCATGTATTCTTTGAGGATGCAATCGAAGAGCTGTTCCCTGAGCTGTACACCACCTGCATCGCCAATCAGGAAGGCATAAAGCCCGTTGGCAAGCCTGCTGTTACCAATATCGACATCGCTGACGACAACACCGTCACTCTGACCGTTGAGACTGACCTCTATCCCGAGGTTACTCTGGGTCAGTACAAGGGTCTGGAAGCTCCCAAGGCTGAGGTTACTGTCACTGCCGAGGAGATCGATGCCGAGATCGACCGCATGGCCAAGAACATCGCCTCCGTTACCACCGTTGACCGTCCCGCTGAGAACGGCGATACTGCTGTGATCGACTTCGAGGGATTCAAGGATGGCGTCGCATTTGAGGGCGGCAAGGGCGAGAAGTACGAGCTGAAGCTGGGTTCCGGCAGCTTCATTCCCGGCTTTGAGGAGCAGGTTGTCGGCATGAGCGCCGGCGAGGAGAAGGATCTGGACGTCACTTTCCCCGCTGACTACCACGCTGCTGAGCTGGCAGGTGCCGCTGTTGTATTCAAGGTCAAGGTTCACGAAGTGAAGCAGACCGTCGTTCCTGAGAAGGACGACGAGTTCGTTAAGGACGTTTCCGAGTTCGATACCATGGATGAGCTCCGTGCAGATGTGGAAAACCGCATCAAGACCGAGAAGCAGTCCGGCATCGACCGTGCATTTGAGAATGCTGTGATCGAGCAGGCTGTCAATAACATGACCGCAGAGATCCCCACCAGCATGGTGGAGGAAGAGCTGGATCGCCAGCTGGAGCGTATGGACTATGAGCTCCGCGCACAGGGCGCTTCTCTGGAAGCTTATGCACAGATGATGGGCGGCGATCTCAATGCCATTAAGAACACCCTCCGTCCCGGTGCAGAGAGATCTGTTAAGACCAACCTGATGCTGGATGCCGTTGTTGAGGCTGAGGCTATCGAGGTCACTGAGGAAGAGTGTGAAGAAGAGTATCAGAAGCTGGCTGAGTCCTATCGCATGGACGTGGAGAAGGTTAAGGAGCTGCTGAGCGCAGACGGCCTGAAGAGCGATCTGCAGGTACGTAAGGCTGCCAAGCTCATTACCGAGTCCGCAGTTGCCGTTGCTGAGAAGAAGGAAGAGGAATAATCTTCCATTTGATCGGTTACAATGTTTCGAGAAAGGAGCATTGCTATGAGTGTTATTCCCTATGTAATTGAGCAGACCAGCAGAGGCGAGCGTTCTTATGACATCTTCTCCCGTCTGCTGAATGACCGTATTATTTTCCTGTCTGAAGAGGTGAACGATACCACTGCCAGCCTGATCGTTGCGCAGATGCTGTATCTGGAAGCCCAGGATCCTGAGAAGGACATCCAGTTCTACATCAACAGCCCCGGTGGCTCTGTCACCGCCGGTCTGGCCATCTATGATACCATGCAGTATGTGAAGTGCGATGTGTCCACCATTTGCATCGGTATGGCAGCCTCTATGGGTGCTTTCCTGCTCTCCTCCGGTGCGAAGGGCAAGCGTATCGCTCTTCCCAATGCCGAGATCATGATCCACCAGCCCTCCGGCGGCGCAAAGGGTCAGGTCACCGATATTCAGATCCATGCCCAGCGCATTCTTGCCATGAAGCAGAAGCTCAATGAGATTCTTGCCAAGAACACCGGCAAGCCTGTGGAGCAGGTAGCGCTGGATTGTGAGAGAGACCATTTCCTCTCTGCACAGGAGGCTCTGGAATACGGTATTATTGACAAGGTCTTTTATCAGAGATAACAAGGAGTAAATTGCTTTGGCTAATAAACTGATCCGCTGTTCCTTTTGCGGCAAGACCCAGGCGCAGGTAGAGCGTGTGATCTCCGGCCCCGATGTATATATCTGCAGCGATTGTGTCAGATTGTGCAATAATCTTCTTAATGAAGAGATGTACGAGATGGAGGAGACTGGCGATATCGAAGCACCTGAGCATCTGCCTACCCCGAAGGAAATTAAGGAATATATGGATGGCTATATCATCGGCCAGGAGGAGGCAAAAATTGCCCTCTCCGTGGCGGTGTATAACCACTATAAGCGTATTTACTACTGCAATACCTCCGATGTGGAGCTTCAGAAGAGCAATATCCTTCTGATCGGACCCACGGGCTGCGGCAAGACCCTCTTTGCCCAGACCCTGTCCAAAATTTTGGATGTGCCCTTTGCCATTGCTGACGCAACTACCTTGACCGAGGCCGGTTATGTAGGCGAGGATGTGGAGAATATTCTCCTGCGCCTGCTTCAGGCTGCGGACTTCGATGTGGAGCGTGCAGAGCGAGGCATCATCTATATTGACGAAATGGATAAGATCGCCCGCAAGAGTGAGAACACCTCCATTACCCGTGATGTTTCCGGCGAAGGCGTCCAGCAGGCGCTGCTGAAGATCCTGGAGGGTACTGTTGCCAATGTTCCTCCCCAGGGCGGACGGAAGCATCCCCAGCAGGAGTTTATCCAGATTGATACCTCCAACATCCTCTTTATCTGCGGCGGGGCATTTGACGGTCTGGATAAGATCATTGAGCGCCGTGTAGATCATTCCAGCCTCGGCTTCGGCTCTGAGCTGAAGAGCAAGAAGGAGAAGGATGTGGGCGCGCTCTTTGCACAGGTGCAGCCGCATGATCTGCTGAAGTTCGGTATCATACCCGAATTGGTAGGTCGTCTGCCTGTGGTTACCAGCCTGGAGAGCCTGAAGAAGGAAGATCTGGTTCGTATCCTGACAGAGCCGAAAAATGCGCTCTGCCGTCAATACCGTAAGCTCTTTGAGCTGGATCAGGTGACTCTGGACTTTGAGCCTGAGGCACTGAATGCCATTGCTGAAAGAGCCATTGATCGTAAGATCGGCGCCCGTGGCCTTCGCGCCGTACTGGAGAGCGTGATGACCAGAATCATGTATGAGATTCCCTCCGATCCTTCGATTACAAAAGTACTGATTACACAGGAATGTGTACGCGAGGGCGCTGAGCCTGAGGTTGTTCGTTCCAATAAGGCACGAAACCGCACCGGCGCCTGATATGGAAGAGGGGGCAGAGTATAACCTTGCCTCCTTTTCTTTCATACAGCAGGAGTTCCTGCAATAAAGGAGACCCCTATGGAAGAAATCATTTTGTCAGAACGCATGCCGGTTCTTGCACTGCGTGGACTTACGGTTTTCCCCGGCACATCCATGCATTTTGACGTGGGAAGAGAAAAATCCATCCGCGCCTTAGATAAGGCTATGGAGCGGGATCAAAAGATCTTTCTGGTCACTCAGAAGGATATCCTTGTGGACGATCCCAAATTCTCTGCCTTATATCCTGTGGGTACGGTTGCGTCCGTCAAGCAGGTTCTGAAAATTCCCGGCAATTCCGTTCGAATTCTGGTTCAGGGTGAGTATCGTGCCAGAATTTCACAACAATTAAAAGACAGTCCTTATCTCTGCGCCAGAGTAGAGTCTCTTCCTGATGCGGATTTTGTTCCGGATACGCCTCGCATTGAGGCGCTGATCCGTCAGGCAGCCCAGCTGTTTGACGAATTTGTTGAGCTTTCTCAGCGACCCGTTCAGGACGTAATGCTTCGAATTCTTGCGGAGCATCATCCCGGCCGTATTGCCGATATGATCGGTCAGGCAGCAACCTTCGGTTTTGCTGAAAAAATGCGGATTTTGGAGCAGCTGCACCCTGTTCAGCGTCTGATTCTGGCCAATAAGCTGCTGAATCGAGAGCTGGAGGTTCTGCAGCTGGAGAACGATCTGCAGGATAAGACCCAGCAGAACATCGATAAGGGACAGCGGGATTATTATCTCCGCGAACAGCTGAAGGTCATCCGCACGGAGCTGGGCGACGGCGACGACGAGGGTGAGATTGACGAGTATCGAGAAAAAATCGAGGCACTTTCTGTCAGCGACGAGGTTCGGCAAAAGCTCCATAAGGAGCTGACACGCCTGAGCAAGCAGGGCTACGGCTCCTCTGAGTCCGCAGTCATCCGCAATTATTTGGATGCAGTGATAGAACTGCCCTGGAATAAGCGCACCAAAGAGCGTCTGGATGTTCGCCACGCCGGCAAAATCCTGGACGAGGATCATTTCGGCCTGGAGAAGGTCAAGGAGCGTATCCTTGAAGTCCTGGCTGTGAAGCAGCTTGCTCCCGATCTCCATGGGCAGATCATCTGCCTTGTAGGCCCTCCCGGCGTAGGTAAGACCTCCATCGCCATGAGTGTCGCCCGTGCATTGAACCGCAAGCTGGCCAGAATCTCTCTTGGCGGCATTCATGATGAGGCGGAGATCCGCGGACATCGCAAGACCTATATCGGCGCTATGCCCGGCCGTATTATTAACGCGGTGTCTCAGAGCGGTGCCTGCAACCCATTACTGCTCCTGGATGAGATCGATAAGCTGGGCAAGGACTATCGGGGCGACCCCTCTGCAGCACTTCTGGAGGTGCTGGATGCAGAGCAGAACGGCAGCTTCCGTGATAATTATTTAGAAGTACCCTTTGATCTCAGCGAGTGTATGTTTATTACCACGGCCAATACCACCGATACCATTCCCAGACCGCTTCTGGATCGTATGGAGGTCATTGAACTGGGCTCTTATACGGACGAGGAGAAGCTGATGATCGCCAAGAATCATCTTCTGGTTAAGCAGCTGAAGAAGCACGGTTTGAAGAAGACTCAGGTTCGTGTGTCCGATGATGCGCTCCGTGAGCTGATCCACGGCTACACCAGAGAATCCGGTGTGAGAAACCTGGAGCGGGAGATTGCCAAGCTTTGCCGTAAGTGCGCCATGCGTTTCGTTGCGGAAGAGAATGTGAAGCGTGTCAGCTTCACAGGCAGCAACCTGACGGAGCTTATGGGACCCAAGAGGTTCCTGCCGGACAAGCTCTCTGCCACAGATCCCGTGGGTCTGGTTACGGGTCTTGCCTGGACCAGCGTAGGCGGCGAAACTCTGGAAGTGGAGTGCAATGTTGTTGAGGGCAGCGGAAAGCTGAATCTTACGGGTAATCTGGGCGATGTGATGAAAGAATCCGTCCAGGCTGCGCTCAGCTATATCCGCACCCGTACTGCACAGCTTCGAATTGCGGAGGATTTCTATAAGACGAAGGATATCCATGTGCATTTCCCTGAGGGTGCAGTTCCCAAGGACGGCCCTTCCGCGGGTATTACTGTCTGTACGGCCATTGTATCTGCGCTGACCGGCGCTGCGGTGCGCCGTGAGATCGCCATGACCGGTGAGATCTCTATCCGTGGCAGAGTCCTTGCCATCGGCGGCTTAAAGGAGAAAACCATGGCTGCCCTGCGTCACGGTGTCCGCACTGTGATCATTCCCAAAGAAAATGAGAAGGATCTCAGTGAGATCGATCAGACCGTTCGTCGTGCGTTGCAGTTCATTCCTGTAGAGCATGCAGACCAGGTGCTGGAAGCAGCGCTGATTATGCCTCTGACGGAGGAACAACCTGTACAGAAGGGCGAAAAGACCGCTGTGCAGTTGCCGCCCCAGAAGTCCGTGAATCAAAAGGGGATCAGACAATGAACCTTCAGAAAGTAGAATTTATCCGTTCCGCAGCACGCCCCGGGGACTTTATCCACGACAGCCTGCCGAAGATCGCTTTTTCCGGTAAGTCCAATGTGGGAAAATCCTCGGTGCTGAACTGCGTGCTTCAGCGGAAGAATTTTGCCAGAGTCGGTCAGAAGCCCGGCAAGACCATCCATATTAATTATTTCAAGGTGGATGATCGTGCCTATTTTGTAGATTTGCCCGGCTATGGTTATGCCCAGGTTGCGGCTTCTGAAAAGGAGCGCTGGGGCAAGCTGATGGAGGCATATTTTGCCGAGGGTGAGGAAATTGCCCTGGGTGTAATGATAGTGGACGCCCGTCATGCGCCCACCAAGCTGGACGTGGTTATGGCACAGCTGTTCCGTGATACGGGCTGCCCCTTCCTGGTTGTTGCCAATAAGCTGGATAAGCTGAAGCCAAAGGAAATTGAGCCTAATATGCAGGTGATCCGACGGGATCTTGCCCTTACCCCCGATATCCCCCTGATTCCCTTCTCCGCAGAGAAGGGAACCGGTCGGGGAGAGCTTGTGAATGCCATTTTTGCCGCTGCAAAAGCCTAAATTTCTTGTACCACAGGCATAAAGTCATAACGATTACAGAATACTGATCATTGAGGATACAGATGGAAGAGCCTAAATACCACCTGAGCGGTGTTATGCGATCCAATGATGCGTTGCCTGCCGATTTTGACGGGCCGCTGGATGTGATCCTGCTGCTGCTGAGTAAAAACAAAATAGAGATTCAGGATGTCAGTATAACTTCCATTCTGGAACAGTATCTGGCATACCTGGAGGAGATGAAGCGGCTGGATATGGAGATCGCCAGCGAGTTTATCGCTATGGCTTCCCACCTCATGCTGATCAAGACGAAAATGCTTTTGTCAGCTGCAGAGCAGGAGGAAGCACTTTCTGAAATGGAATTGTTGATCAGATCCCTGGAAGAACGTCA
>JAZNVK010000092.1:0-5937 GCA_045592805.1 Faecousia sp. | reverse complement strand
GGCGAAGATGGCGAAGGTATTGGTAAAGGGCTTGAAGCCGCAGGCAGCCATGCCGGCAGCCACGCCGGTCATATTGCACTCGGCGATGCCCATGTCGAAGAAACGCTCGGGGTACTTGGCGGCAAAGCCCTTGGTCATGGTGGCATTGGCCAGGTCGGCATCAAACACCACCAGCTCGGGATACTTCTCTGCCAGCTCTACCAGCGCCTCACCGTAGGCGCCACGGGTTGCGATTTTGCCTGTCATATTACTTGCCCTCCAATTCTGCTAACTTGGCCTCGACCTCTGCCTTGGCCTGTTCGTACTGCTCGTCGTTGGGTGCTTTACCGTGCCAGCCGAAGTTGCCCTCCATAAAGGAGACGCCCTTGCCCTTGACGGTCTGAAGCAGAATCATGGTGGGCTTGCCCTTGCAGGCTCTGGCCTGGGCAAAGGCATCCAGCAGGGCCTCGAAATCGTGGCCGCAGACCTTGATCACGTTCCAGTTAAAGGCCTCGAACTTCTTATCCAGAGGCTCAGAGGGCATGACATCCTTGGTAGCGCCGTCGATCTGCAGACCGTTGACGTCCACCATGGCGCAGAGATTATCCAGGCCGTACTTGGCGGCGGACATGGCGGCCTCCCAGACCTGACCCTCGGCGATCTCGCCGTCGCCCAGGACACAGTAGACACGGTAGTCCTTCTTTGCTACCTTGCCTGCCAGCGCCATGCCCACTGCGGCGGAGATGCCCTGACCCAGAGAGCCGGTGGACATATCCACGCCGTTGACATGCTTCATCTCTGCATGGCCGGAGTAGTGTGCCTTGATGGAGCGGAAGAGCTTGATATCTTCCACGGGGAAGAATCCCCGCAGCGCCAGCACGGAGTAAAGAGCGGGGGAGCAGTGACCCTTGGACAGCACGAAGCGGTCACGGTCGGGGTTCTTGGAATCTGCGGGATCTACGTTCATCTCGTTGAAATAGAGTGCGGTGATGGCATCAATGGCGGATAAGCTGCCGCCAATGTGGCCGGAGGCTGCGGTGTGGACGGCGTCCAGCGCCAGAAGACGGGCGCGGTAGGCCATCACTTCCAGCTGCTTGCTGCTGAGTTTTTCCATATGGGTTGCATCCTTTCCGTTATATTTCATTACTGATTCGTATTTGCTGCAAAATCGTAGGAATAGAACTCCTTGCGCAGGTAGTGCTGCACGATCAGGAAGTCCGTGTAAAGCTGCTGCCCCTCTTCGCTCAGGTCATAGACCATCTCACCGTCCTCGATATAGAGGAAATCCCGGTGCATCACGGGGATGTGCTCCCGCACGCTGCGCTGGTACTGGATCCAGCTTGATCCCTCCCAGCCGCAGGCATCGAAGAGCTCCGTCATCAGGAAGGCGGGAGAGATGGTGTGTCCTTCGCCCCGGAAATCCTGTCCCAGGACAGCCTTGGCCGCATCGTTGGCCCAGATAAAGTAGGGCACGGAAAACATATCCCGGCAGCCGTCGGGGGTGTAGACGGAGTCGTTAAGCCCCAGAAGGGGGTAGTAGCAGTTGGCGTTGCCAAAGCTGGCCTTGTGGTCGCCGAAGAAGAGGAGCACCACAGGTTCCTCGTCCTCCCGGAACTGATCCACATAGGCGCTGACCTGGTCGCCGGTGTCCTTGATGCCGTGGAGGTAGTTATTGATCAGATAGTAGGCCTCGTCATTAAGGCCCTCGTGGGAGATGTACTCCGCCCCGTCCAGGGCGGTGGTGTTATAGGGGCTGTGATTCTGATAGCTGATGCTGTAGGAGAAGTAGGGGGCATCCCCCTGGGTCTGCTCCTCGTAGATCCGCCGCAGCTCCGGGAAGAAGAAGGCATCGTCGGCGTGATCCACCTGGGAGGCCTGCCACCAGTAGTTCTCCGTCAGGAGATAGCGGTCAAAGCCCAGGCGGCGGTTTACATCCGCCCGCTCATAGAACCACTCATAGCCCGGATGGGAGCCATCGGTATAGTAGCCGTTGGCCCCGAAGTAATGGACAAAGGAATTGGTCTGTCCCCGGTAGTTGGGCTGGGGGAAGGTAAAGCCCGTCAGGAAGGAGCGCTCGGCATTGTTGGTGCCGCCGCCGATGGTGTCGGAGATCAGGGTGCCGTGGTAGCACTCCTCTAAAAGGGCGTGGTAGGACTCGTAGGGGTCGGAGGTGAAGTGGATACTGTCGTAGACCGACAGATCCGCAAAGCTCTCCAGCATGGTCACCACCACATTCACCTGCTGCTCCTGAGGGATGGGCTTGTCCTCATAAGCGCCCAGCAGCTCCTGGGCCCGCTGGGCCGAGTAGCCCTCGGGCAGTTCCGGGAAGCTCTCGGCCACGGAGTCCAGGAAGGAGTAGATAAAGCCCTTGGAGGCGTAGTTCTCCGCATCCTTCCAGACATTAAAGACCTCCTGGTTCACATAGAGCATCTCGTCATAGCGGTCCGTATCCCGGTAGACCCCCTGCCAGAGGCCAAAGCCCGCCGCCGTCACGGCGCAGAAGCTCAGCACCCGGATCCACCAGCGTTTCCCCTTCACCCGGGCCCGGCCATAGCGCAGCAGCACCAGGCTGCCTGCCACCAGCAGGAACACCGAGATATAGAACCAGTTGGGCAGAATCAGCTCATAAGAGCCTGCGATCCCCACGCCCTCCTTGGCCACGGAGAAATCGGAGAAAGTAAAGGGGTCACCCCGCAGGGCGATCTTGAAATAGTTGACAAAGCTGAGCCCCAGGAAGGTAATGCCGGTAAGCAGATAGGAGATCCAGGCCCGGTTGGTCAGGGCGTACAGCAGCAGCATTACCAAGAGCACCGGCGCGAAATTGAAGAACAGCACATCGGCATCGTCCAGATAGGCAAAAAAGCGCCGACGCTCAAAGGTAATAGAGCCGAGGATCAGGCAGAGGCAGGTGATGCCCACCGCTGCCAGTACCATCAGCCCCAGGGTCAGGGCCCAGGAGAGGCCGGAGGAGAGCTCCGGCGGCTTCCTGAGGCGCTGCCAAAAAGCTTTCAGCTTCCCTTTCATCAGAAGGCCAGCTTCTCAGCCAGGTAGCTCTTGAGCTGGGCGATGGGGATACGCACCTGCTCCATAGTATCGCGGTCACGGACAGTGACGGCGTGGTCGGCGGGCGTGTTCTCGTCGCCCACGGTCTCGAAGTCCACGGTGATGCAGAAGGGAGTGCCGATCTCGTCCTCACGGCGATAGCGCTTGCCGATGGAGCCGGCATCGTCGAAGTCCACCATGAAGTCCTTCTGGAGCTCACGGTAGATCTCCTCAGCGGCGGGAGAGAGCTTCTTGCTCAGGGGCAGCACGGCGGCCTTGAAGGGAGCCAGAGCGGGATGCAGGCGCAGCACGGTACGCACATCGTCGTTGCCCTTCTTGTCCTGACCCACCACTTCCTCGTCGTAGGCATCTACCAGGAAGGCCAGCACGCTGCGCTCCACACCCAGAGAGGGCTCGATGACGTAGGGGATGTAGTGCTCGTTCTTCTCCTGATCGTAATAGGTCAGATCCTTGCCGGAGGTGTTCTGGTGCTGGCTCAGGTCGTAGTCGGTACGGTCGGCCACGCCCCACAGCTCGCCCCAGCCGAAGGGGAAGAGGAACTCAAAGTCGGTGGTAGCCTTGGAGTAGAAGCACAACTCATCGGGATCATGGTCACGGAGACGGAGATTCTCCTCCTTGATGCCCAGGTTCAGCAGCCACTGCTTGCAGAAGCCACGCCAGTAGGCAAACCACTCCAGGTCGGTGCCGGGCTGGCAGAAGAACTCCAGCTCCATCTGCTCGAACTCACGGACACGGAAGATGAAGTTGCCCGGGGTGATCTCGTTACGGAAGGACTTGCCGATCTGGCCGATGCCGAAGGGCAGCTTCCGACGGGTGGTACGCTGGACATTGGTGAAGTTGACAAAGATGCCCTGGGCGGTCTCGGGACGGAGATAGACGGTGTTCTTGGCATCCTCGGTGACACCCTGGAAGGTCTTGAACATCAGGTTGAACTGACGGATGTCGGTGAAGTTATGCTTGCCGCAGGTGGGGCAGGGGATGTTATGCTCCTCCACAAAGGCCTTCAGCTCCTCGTTGGAGAAGGCGTCGATGGGCTTGGGAAGCGTCAGACCCTGCTCGGCGCAGAAGTCCTCGATGAGCTTATCGGCACGGAAACGCTCCTTGCACTCACGGCAGTCCATGAGGGGATCGGAGAAGCCGCCCAGATGGCCGGAGGCCACCCAGGTCTGGGGGTTCATGAGGATAGCGGAGTCCAGACCCACATTGTAGGGGTTCTCCTGAACGAACTTCTTCCACCAGGCACGCTTGATGTTGTTCTTCAGCTCCGCACCCAGAGGGCCGTAGTCCCAGGTGTTGGCCAGGCCGCCGTAGATCTCGGAGCCTGCGAACACAAAGCCTCTGCCCTTGCACAGAGCAACGATTTTTTCCATGGTTTTTTCAGTATTTTTGAGCATAGTTTTGCCTCCGAAAACAGAATTTCTCTAATTTACTATTATACCCTCTTCCACCTTTTCTGTCAACACAAATCCCTCCCCGACCCTTCGGACTTTTCCCCGAAAATTTCGTTTTTCCTCTTTCCTTTCGGGAAAATCGTTGGTATAATGAAGAAAAATCCCGAAGGAAGTGAGCCTATGCGTCGTCTGTGGAGTCTTCTGCTCTGCTTTGCTCTGCTGTTTGGCCTGCTTGTGCTGCCCACCCGGGCGGCAGACAGCTTAGAGCAGCAAATCAGCAAATTTATGGAGGATCACAAGCTCTCGGAGGAGAATTTCTCCCTGTCCTACAGCAGCGGCAACGAAACCTACAGCTTCCATGCTGACCGTATGCTCCCCGCAGGACAGCTGTGGATGCTGCCGTTGCATATGTACTTCTGTGAGCAGGAGAGCATGGGCGCCTACGAGCCGGAGTATGAGTGGTCGGAGGAATTTACCATCGGCGGCCTGACGCTGAAGGAGTGCCGCTACGAATCTCTGTTGCAGGGAAATGAGACGGCAGCACTGTCCATGCAGGACTATCTGGGCGGCCACCGCAGCTTTAAGCTGGCGGTAAACGAGGCATTCGGCCACCTGAATGAGAGCCAAATCACCGAGAACTACCTGACGGGCAATTACTACAGCGCCCGATTCTGGATGAACTGCTTCCGTGAGCTGACAGATCACCCCGGGATCTATGACGACCTGAGCAGAAATTACTCCATTGTCCAAACCGCCGATGCTCTGGCGGGCTTCGACCGCCACTATGCCGTTTTCCAGCTGCGAGGCGAGGAGGACGGCTGGGTCACCGCCATGGCAAAGGTCTGGACAGCAGAGCCCTATCTGCTGGTGTGCAGCATCCGCTCCCCGGAGGCCGATGCCCTTCTGGCAGAGCTGAACGGACTGATCTGCGATTATACTGTCCGGTCCTATGATCCGGAGGTTCAATTCACCACGCCTACCACAGAGAATCAGGATCTCAGCATTACCGTCGAGAAAACCGACCACACCGGCGAAAAGCTCCGCTGGATCGGCTTCGCCGTAGGCGGCGCGCTACTACTGGTCGCCCTCATCGCCGTTCCCGTCCTGCTCCGCCGCCGCAAACAGGACGATGAATACTACGACTAAATCAAAGACAAGCAAAACAGGTGAATGACGAATAGTGAATGGTGAATGATGAAGGTATCGGCTCCGCCGATAGAAATTAATATATAGTCAAATAGATGTTTATCGGTCTGTTGGCTCCCACCTAAATCCATCTTTTCAATAGAGGAACAGGCTACCGAAAAGTCATGTCATTGCGAGGAGGGCTATGCCCGACGTGGCAATCCGTTCCCCTAAATGTTTCGATTATATGGGAATTTGGTATAAAACGGAGGGTTTTAAGGATACGGATTGCCACGGCCACAAGTGGCCTCGCAATGACAATGCGTAATTTGATGCCTTACTCATAGCCTGAAAATCCTCCCGATACGGGTGGCTTTGG
>JAZNVK010000091.1:0-8254 GCA_045592805.1 Faecousia sp. | reverse complement strand
TAGTTCCCACGGCACCGCAGTGCCGTGCATCCTAAAAAAACTTCCGGTAACCCAAGCAGGGCCACCGGAAGCAGAAAATTTTATATTATTTCATTGTCCTCTTGACGGGTAGCGGTTCAAAAGGTGCGCCTCTGTGCATATAAAGATATCGGTGAGGCCAAGGGCTAATAACTAAGAACTAATAACTGTGGTATCGGCTCCGCCGATGAGATTTGAAATAAAGTCAAATCGATGTTTATCGAACTGTTTGACTTTCTTATGATGCCGTAGGGCGGGGGCTTGCTCCCGCCGTCTCTGCTCCATCGGAGCAGAGGAAAACATCTCACAACATTGCACGAATTCGCCGTAGAACGGTACAAATTAGTGATTTTCCGCCGCCGGCGGGAGCAAGCCCCCGCCCTACCGTGGTAATTGGCACTGCATCCAACTGTTCGGAAAATTTCTGTTTGACGGGCTAAATATTCCCAATCCGTGCCGAAGGCACACCTCAGTTTTTAGTCCTTAGCTCTTAGTTGTTAGTTCCTAAACAGACGTTTGGCGGGATATAGATCCTAAATCAGCGCCGCAGCGTGATTCGGTAACGCAAAGAGGCCGCCTCTTTGAGGCGGCCTCTGTTTTGATTCACTTCAGCAGATCGTCCAGCTTTTTCCCCAGCTGGCGGTAGCGCTGGGCATCGGGACGGGCGACTTCGCCTTTGGAAATCATATCCTCCAGCTGGGCTCTGCTGACCCATTTGGCATCGCAGGTCTCCCCCGGCTGCAGGCAGATCTCCTCCAGGGGAACATCCTTTTTCAAAAAATAAATATCGCAGATATCATTGCTGCGGCGGTAGCTCTCCGCCAGCTGTAGCTCCTCTGCGACGGCGGAAATGCCTGTCTCCTCACGGAGTTCACGCTGAATGGCCTGCAGGCTGGTCTCCCCGGCCTGGACAGAACCGCCCGTATGCTCCCAGAGACCGGCATAGCTCTGCTTCTCCGCAGAGCGCTTGGTCATCAGCACCTGACCCAGGCTGTTAAAGGTCCAGACAAAGACCACCAGATGGTACTCCCCCCTGTCCAAAGGAAGGCCACGGATGTGGGTCTTGCCCAGAGGCTTGCGCTCTTTATCGTACAGATCCCATAATTCCATTGCTTCTCTCCTATGCTGCGCCGCTTAAATGCTCGATGAGGATCTTCAGACCCATTAAAATCAGGATCACACCGCCGACAAACTCCGCCTTGGCGCGGTATTTGGCACCGAAGACATTACCGATCTTCACACCCACGGCGGAGAACAGGAAGGTGGTCACGCCGATGAGACCGATGGCTGCCCAGATATTGGCACCGACCACGGCAAAGGACACGCCGCTGGCCAGGGCATCAATGCTGGTGGCAACAGCCAGGGGCAGCATGGCCTTGCAGCCGAAGGAGGCATTCATCTGCTCCTCCTCGCCGCTGAGCGCCTCACGGATCATATTGCCGCCGATGAGCGCCATAAGCCCAAAGGCGATCCAATGGTCAAAGGCACGGATGCTCTCGGCAAAGAGATCTGCCAGCAGGAAGCCCAAGAGGGGCATCAGCGCCTGAAATCCGCCGAAATACAGGCCGGTGATCAGGCTGTTTTTCAGTTGGTAGCGGCGGCAGGAAAGCCCCTTGCTAATGGAAACTGCGAAGGCATCCATAGATAATGCGATCGCCGTTACAATCAGATCGATGAGATTCATAACAGCCTCCCATATGTGCAAAAGAAGACGACTGCTCATGCAATCGTCTTCTTCTGGTGCGAGTGATGCGACTTGAACGCACACGACGGTTGTCACACGCCCCTCAAACGTGCCTGTCTACCGATTCCAGCACACTCGCATATGCAATTTGCTTGAATATTGTATAGCTTTTTTCCTCATTTGTCAAGTCTTTTTTTCACTCTTGCGGTTTTTTCTTTTCTCTGCTACAATAGAGGAAAAGGAGGGGTATTCATGGCACGTTTTTTCATCCCCAAGGACAAGCTTGACGAAAATTTTCTGGTGCTCACCGGTGAGAACGCCGCCCATGCCAAGGTGCTGCGGCTGAAAAACGGCGATGCGGTCACGGTCTGCGACGCAGAGGGAACCGATTACCGCTGCACCGTCTCCGATGTGGCACCCAATCAGATCAGCCTGGTGGTACAGGCGGTCTGTCCCTCCGACAGTGAGGCAAAGGTGCAGTGCAGCGTCTACATGGCCTTTGCCAAGGGCGATAAATTCGAGCACGTGATCCAGAAGGCCACGGAATTGGGCGCCTATGAGATCGTCTGCTTCCCCTCTGCCCGCTGCGTGTCCCGTCCCGACGACAAATCCCTGAAGAAAAAGCTGGAGCGCTGGCAGAAGATCGCCGCCTCTGCCGCCGAGCAATCCCGCCGTGGGAGAATTCCCCGGGTCATTGCCCTTCCCTCCTACAAGGCGGCTCTGGCAAGGGCTGCGGAGGCCGATTTGAAGGTCTGCTTCTACGAGAACGAGGAGCAGCTGACCTTCCGTGCCGCCATCGAGGCAGCGCCCTTTTCCACCGCTGCCATTCTCACAGGACCGGAGGGCGGCTTTGAGACGGAAGAGGTACAGCAGGCCGCTCAGGCAGGCTTAAAAATCTGCACCTTAGGCAGCCGAATCCTGCGCTGTGAGACCGCTCCCCTCTGCGCCCTGTCTGCCTTAATGTACGCCTGCGGAGAATTCTGATTTTTTTCAACTTTTTTCTTCCCCTTCCTTGACGAATATGGTATAATGGTGGGAAGAGAACGCTACTGTACATTCTACCACCAGTTTGGAGAGAAATAAAATGATCGGTTTTTATGACTATACTGTAATTCTGACCTATATGAGCCTGGCCTCCGCCGTCAGCGGCATGGCCTGCGCCTGCAGCGGTCATCCCATCTGGGCGACCCTGTGCCTGCTGTTCTGCGGTCTTTGCGATATGTTCGACGGCAAGGTCGCCCGCACCAAGAAGAACCGCACTGAGGAAGAAAAAGCCTTCGGCATCCAGATCGACTCCCTGAGCGATATTGTGGCCTTCGGCGTGCTGCCTGCGGTGATCGCCGTCACCGTCACGGAATGCGCCTGGTACGTCTGCGTGATCGCTGTGTTCTATGTGCTGGCAGGTCTCATCCGCCTGGCCTATTTTAATGTCACCGAAGAAATGCGTCAGAAGAGCACCTCCGAGGTTCGCAAGAGCTATGCAGGTCTGCCCATTACCTCCGCCGCTCTGATCTTCCCCACCTTCTACTCCATCATCGCCGTGTACTGCATGTGTGTGGATAACATTAAGATCTTCCTGGAGCTCTTTGCCAAGGATCTGCTGTCTGCCCTGTTAGGCGCCTTGATGCTCATTACCGCAATTCTCTTTATTGTCCCCATTAAAGTACGCAAGCCCGGTACCAAGACCCTGTATCTCTTCCTGGCCATCGGTCTGGTGCTGGCAGGCATTCTGGCTGCCGTATTCCTGCTGAAGTGAGGCGCTGAACCATGAAAAAGCTCCTGCTGATCCTGAATCCCAACTCCGGCAAGAAGAAAGCCAACCGTTATCTGGTGCAGATCCTGGATATTCTGAACCGGGGCGGCTTTGACGTGACGGTATATGTGACCGCCGCCCGTGGGGATGCCACAGAGGTGGTGCGCAAGCGTGCCGCCGAATTCGACCGCATTCTCTGCATCGGCGGCGACGGCACTTTCAACGAGATGATCTCCGGTCTGCTGCCCACCGGCCTTTCTACCCCCATCAGCTATATCCCCGCCGGCAGTACCAATGACTTCGCCACCAGCCTGCATCTGTCCAAGAACATTCTGCAGGCGGCCAGAGATATTGCCGAGGGCAAGCCCCATCCTCTGGATCTGGGACGTTTCAATGACCGTTATTTTTCCTATATTGCCTCTTTCGGCGCTTTCACCCGTGCCTCCTATGCCACCTCCCAGAGTCTGAAAAACGCCCTGGGGCATTTTGCCTACATTCTCAGCGGCATTAAGGAAATCGCCTCCATCCGCAGCCACCATATGCGTGTCACCCTGGCAGACGGCACGGTGTATGAGGATGACTACATCTTCGGCGCGGTGAGCAACTCCACCTCCGTGGCAGGAATTCTGACGCTGGCGCCGGAGCTGGTGGATATGAACGACGGCCTCTTTGAGGTTCTACTGGTGCGCAAGCCCCATAACCCCCTGGAGCTCAGCGACTGCGTGCTGGCGCTGACCACCCAGGATTACAACACTCCCATGCTCACCCTCTGCTCCTCTGCCCGTGTGGAGATGGAGTCCGCGGAAGAACTGGCATGGTCCTTAGACGGCGAGGAGGCCATGGGCGGCAAGCACACCGTCATCGAAAACCTCCACAGCGCCGTGGACATCATACTGAATACGAATACCAAAAAGAGCCGCTGACATAGCGGCTTTTTTCGGAGGTCTTTATGAAAAATACCACTCTCTGCTATTTGGAGCAGGACGGCTGCTACCTGCTGCTGCACCGCATCAAGAAAGAGCAGGACATGAACAAGGACAAGTGGATCGGCATCGGCGGCAAGTTCGAGGAGAACGAGAGTCCCGAGGAATGCCTGCTGCGGGAGGTACGGGAGGAGACCGGTCTGCATCTGAAATCCTGGCGCTACTGCGGCATTGTCACCTTTGTCAGCGACCGCTGGGAGGGGGAGTATATGCACCTCTTCCACAGCCTTGACTTCCACGGCAAGCTGAAAGAGGACTGCGACGAGGGCGTGCCGGAGTGGGTTCCCTTTGAGAAATTCCACCGGCTGCCCCAATGGGAGGGGGACAAGATCTTCCTGGATCTGATGCAGAAGAATATCCCCTTCTTCTCCCTGAAGCTCCGCTACGAGGGCGAAATCCTGAGAGAAGCCGTCCTGAACGGAAAAGCCCTGACCCTACCCTATGAAGCATAAAACAGCTCCCCCCGCGGAACCACAACCGCCGGGGGAGCTTGTTGGTCTGTTGGGGGACTAATAACTAAGAGCTAAGGACTAAAAACTGAGGTGTGCCTTCGGCACAGATTTGGAATATGAAGACCGTTAAACAGGAATTTGTCGAACAGTTTGTCGTAGCCAAAGGCTCCCGTATTAGGAGGATTTTCAGGCTATGAGTAAGGTATCAAATTACGAACTGTCATTGCGAGGCCACCTGTGGCCGTGGCAATCCGTATCCTTAAAACCCTCCGTTTTATACCAAATTCCCATATAATCGAAACATTTAGGGGGACGGATTCCCACGTCGGGCTTACGCCCTCCTCGGAATGACATAGCTTTTCGGTAGACTATTCCTCTATTGAAAAGATGGATTTAGGTGGAAGCCAACAAACCGATAAACATCTATTTAACTTTATTTCAATTCCCGTCGGCGGAGCCGACACTACCATCATTCACCATTCACCTGTTCCACCATTCACCGGCTCGGCAGTGCCACGGGCGAACACAGGGGCTCGCCCTTACGCTTTCCTCCTTCCCCGTCCGTCCCTTTGCTTATTTGGGCAGGATGACACGGAAGGTGCTGCCTTTGCCCTCTTCGCTCTCTACTTCAATCACGCCGTCGCAGAGCTGGACGATATGCTTTACCAGGGGCAGACCCAGGCCGTTGCCGCTGCTGTTGTGGGAGGGATCGGCCTGATAGAATTTGTCAAAGATCCGCTGCTGTACCTCCCGGCTCATGCCGCAGCCCTCATCGGTGATGGTGAAGACCACACACTCTGTCTGCTCCAGCAGGCGCAGGGTAATGCAGCCGCCGCAATTGCTTGCCGCAATGGCATTGGACAGCAGATTGGACCACACATGGGGCAGCAGGCTCTCACTGCCGCAGAAGCGCACCGCATCCAGATGGGCATCGATGCGCAGCTCCTTAGCTGCCCACTCCCGTTCCAGAAACACCACCGTCCGGCGGATCTGGACATCCAGATCAAACTCCGTAAAGCTGTCTGCCAGCGCCTTGTTCTCCAGCTTGGTCAGGGTCAGCACATTGCCCACCAGGGCGGTCATGCGCTGGGTATTAAAGAGGATCTTCTCCAGATACTCGTTCCGCTCCGCCTCGCTGAGGGTGGGATCCTGCAGCAGCATGGCATAGCCCTCGATGGCATTCAGAGGGGTCTTGAATTCGTGGGACACATTGGAGACAAAATCGTTGCTCAGGGTGGCCGTGCTGTTGAGCTGGCGGAGCATGGCGTTAAAATTGCGGAAGGTGGTCTGCACCTCCTCCAGATTGCTGGGGTCACTGACCGTAATATCGAAATTCCCCTTTGCCACCTCTCTGGATGCCTGGGAGAGCTTCACCATGGGCGCCAGAATTCGCTGGCCGATAAAATAACTCATCAGCGCACCCACCACCGCCGCCACTACGAAGATGGCTGTCAGGGTGGTAATGCTCAGAGCGGGAGAGGCATCCAGCGCATCCAGCACAAAGAGCGCCGCCGCCACCAGCGCCGCAGAGCAGAGAACCACAATAAAGACGATGGTATAATAATAGGTGCGCATTCTCAGAGAGAGCTTTGGTTTCATTCCTTTTTCACCGCCTTATAACCTACACCGCGAACGGTCATGATCTCAAAATCTCCGCTGTCACGGAACCGATCCCGCAGGCGATTGATATGCACATCCACGGTGCGCGGCTCTGTTCGGCTGTCGTAGCCCCAGATGTCGTCCATGAGCTGCTGACGGGTGAAGATCTGCCCGGGGGAGGAGATCAGCTTGTACAGCAGCTGGAACTCCTTCTGCGGCAGGAAAATCTCCTCGCCCCCCCGCTTCACGCTGAGGGAGTCGTAGACCAGGGTACTGCCGCCGATCTGCAGCTGCCGCTGCGCCACCAGCTGCGCCCGTCGCAGCAGGGCATGGACCCGCAGCACCAGCTCATTGACATTGATGGGCTTGACCATATAGTCATCCGCCCCGGAGAGGAAACCGTGCTGCATATCCTGAAAGCTGTCCTTGGCGGTAATCATCAGAACGGGAATCCGGTCGCCGCTGTCCCGCAGGGCGCGCACCAGATCATAGCCGTCCAGACGGGGCATCATAATATCCGAGACCACCAGATCCACATATTCCTTCTCCATGATCTCCAGGGCATCCTGCCCGTCCACGGCGGGGATCGCCGTAAATCCGTTGCGGCTCAGCACACGGCAGAACAGATGCCGCAGCTGCTCATCGTCCTCTGCCACCAGAATTCTAAACATTTCCGCACCTCCCCCTGTTTTTTCTTGAGTATACCACAGATCTCTCCCTTTGTAAAATGAAAACATTTCAAAAAATTCACAGGGAAGTTTATCTTCAGTTGATAATTGCCCCTTATAATCACGGATATAAAATGGTTATACTCCAGGTAAGGAGGCGTATGCCCTATGAGTGAAAAAGAACAGCAGCAGATCCGCAACGACCAGTACACCGACACCGACCGCATTTTCACCCTGCCCAATATACTCAGCATCCTGCGCCTGCTGATGATCCCCTTCATCGTGTGGCTGGCAGAGTCCGGAGAATACTGGTGGGCCTTCGGTATGCTGCTCCTGTCCGGTGCCACCGATGTCATCGACGGCTGGATCGCCAGAACCTTCCATCTGATCTCCAACTTCGGCAAGGCCATTGACCCCATCGCTGACAAGCTGACCCAGATCGCCGTCATGCTCTGCCTGCTGGATGTGAAGTACTGGTGGGTGGTCGGCGTGCTGGTATTTAAGGAGATCACCATCGGTGTTCTGACCCTGACCGCCATCCGCAGAACCCACAGCGTCTACTCCGCAGGCTGGTACGGCAAGCTCTGCACCGTGGTCATCTATCTGTCCATGTTCATCCTGATCCTCTGGAAAGAGCCTGCGCCCCTCTTCGTCCTCATCGACTCCATCGTAATTGCTGCCCTTGTGGCGCTGTCCTTTGTGAAGTACTTCATCTACTTCAGCGGCATCTTACGGGAGGCGCGTAAAAACGATACGCGGGATGCCACATGAGACGGCGCTTCCGTGATTTCTGGCTGAAGCGAAAGGAGCGCATCGGCAACCGTCTGCGCAACGGCCCCACCAAGCGATATTTCCGCTGCCCCGCCTGCAGGCATATGCAGTCTGTCCCCGTGGGCGGTGGCCAGAGCAAGGTGGTCTGCCGCCGCTGCGGCGAGATCTTCTTAAGAAGAACATAAGGGCACCTCTAAAAACTCTCTTCCGGCGAAGTGCCCAATCTTTTGCCCCAACTTTTGCTTATAAAAATCTTGAAATACATCCAGTATTCCTGCGATTTTTAACACAAAATTTGAAACAAAATCTTTGGTCACCCGCTCGAA
>JAZNVK010000090.1:0-5482 GCA_045592805.1 Faecousia sp. | reverse complement strand
GTCTTCTCCGATGGCTGCGCCGAGGTGATCAAAACCGCGATTCTCTTTGACCGGGAACTCTTCGCCCATCTGCAGGAGAGGGGCAAGGATTTTGACCGGGAATACGTCATTTCTGCCTGCGTTCGCCACAAGCGGGACGTGGTCTGTGCCGACGAATTTGACCGGGGGGAGCGGCAGAAGCTGAACCTGGGCCACACCATCGCCCACGGCATCGAGAAGGAGAGCGGCTACCTGATCTCCCACGGCAGAGCCGTTGCGGCAGGCACTGCCATGATGGCAAGAGCCTTCTGCAAGGACAGGGACGCTATTGTAGCGCTGCTGCAGCAGTTTGACCTGCCCGTGACCACAGAATTCTCCGCTCCCACCCTGGCCAAAGCCGCTCTGGCGGACAAAAAACGCAGCGGCGACACCGTGACCCTGGTCGTCCCCCACGCCATCGGAGACTGCCGCCTGGAAAAAGTCCCCGTCTCCGACCTGGAGGCCATCATTCAGAGGGGATATTGAGATCCGCTTAAGAGAAAATCATCTGAATACGGCGTTTACCGTATTTAGAAGCTAATAACGAATAGTGAATAGTGAATAGTTAAGGTATCGGCTCCGCCGATGGAATTGAAATAAAGCCAAATAGATGTTTATCGAACTGTTTGCTTTTGCCCAAATCCACCTTTTCAATAGAGGAACAGGCTACCGAAAAGCCATGTCATTGCGAGGAGGGCTAAGCCCGACGTGGCAATCCGTTCCAAAAATGTTTCGATTATATGGGAATTTGATATAAAACAGAGGGTTTTAAGGATACGGATTGCCACGGCCACAAGTGGCCTCGCAATGACATTGCATATTTGCTACCTGATTCGTAGCCTAAAAATCCTCCTAATATGGAAGCCTTTGGCTACATCAAACTGTTCGGCAGATTTCTGTTTGACGGAAAATACATTCCAAATCCGTGCCGGAGGCACACCTTTGTTATTAGCTATTAGATATTAGCTATTAGTTCCAAAACAGTCCGACAAATCCCCTTTGTGGGATATCTTCTAAAAGGGTATTACTATGGAAAAACAGCTTCTTCCCTGTTCCATTGGCGGCAGCATTGCTGCCATCGCCTCCAAATCGCAGGCCCACCGTCTGCTGATCTGCGCCGCTTTGGCAGAGGGTCAGACGGAGATCCGCTGCGCTGAGACCTCCCGTGATATCGAGGCAACAGCAGAATGTTTATCTGCTTTGGGTGCGAAAATTACCTATGAAAACGGAATTTACACCGTAATTCCCATAGAGAAAGTTGAGAAAAATGCCATTCTCAACTGCGGAGAAAGCGGCTCCACGCTTCGCTTTCTCCTGCCGGTGGCGGCGGCCTTGGGGGCAGATGCTACCTTTGAACTGCACGGCAGACTGCCCCGGCGCCCTCTCTCCCCCCTGTGGGAGGAGCTGGAACGCCACGGCTGCAGCCTCAGCCGTCCCACGGAGAATACCCTCCGCTGCCAGGGGCAGCTGAAGGGCGGCCGCTTCACACTGGCAGGCAATGTGTCCTCCCAGTTCATCTCCGGTCTGCTCTTTGCCCTGCCCCTATTAAATGAGAACTCGGAGATCTGTCTGACCACGGAATTGGAGTCCGCCTCCTATGTGGACATGAGCCTTCGGGCGCTGAGCCAATTCGGCATCTGCCCCGAGTGCTGGCAGATCCGTCCCAAAAAAGGGAAAAGCAGCGGCTGCTATACGGTGGAGGGGGATTGGTCCAATGCCGCCTTCTGGCTCTGCGCCGGTGCCATCTCCCGTCCCGTCAGCCTCCGTGGCTTAGACCCCCATTCCCCCCAGGGTGATCGGAAGGTGCTGGAGGTTCTGAAAGCCTTCGGTGCTGCAATTCAGTGGGAGAAGGATGCTGTTACCGTCTGTCCACAGCCTTTGAAGGGCATCGAGATCGACGCAAAAGACATTCCCGACCTGGTTCCGCCTCTGGCGCTGGTGGCGGCTTTTGCCCAAGGGGAAACCCGAATTTACAACGCCCAGCGGCTTCGGATCAAGGAGTCCGACCGTCTGGCCACCGTTGCCCAGACCCTGAAGGCCCTGGGCGGTCAGGTAGAGATCACCGAAGACGGGCTTCTGATCTCCGGAACAGGTCTTACCGGCGGCTGCGCTGACAGCCATAACGACCACCGCATCGCCATGCTCTGCGCCATTGCCTCCGCCCGCTGCCCTGTGCAGCTCACGGGCGCAGAGGCGGTAAACAAATCCTACCCCCGTTTCTGGGAGGATCTTGAGAAAATGCAAAAGGAGGATCAGCCATGAGCAGCAGCTTCGGAACGGCCCTGAAATTGCAGATCTTCGGCCAGAGCCATGCCCCCGCCATCGGCATGACCCTGGACGGCTTCCCCGTAGGCTTCGCCCCGGATCCGGAGGCACTGCAGACCTTCCTAAACCGCCGCGCCCCCGGTCAGGGTGCCTATGCCACCGCCCGAAAAGAGGCGGATGCGCCGGAATTTGTCAGCGGTTTGGTGGAGGGTCACACCTGCGGCGCACCCCTCTGCGCCATCATCCGCAACAGCGACACCCGTTCCAAGGACTACGGCAACATCGCCCAAAGTCCCCGTCCCTCCCATGCCGACTTTACTGCCCATGTGAAATACGGCGGACAGGAGGATGTACGGGGCGGCGGTCACTTCTCCGGGCGACTCACCGCTCCCCTGTGCATCGCCGGTGGTCTGTGCCTGCAGTTTTTGGAGCAGCAAAATATAAAAATATTCGCCCACATCGCCCAAATCGGACGGGTGGAGGATGATCTTTTCGACCCCCTCAAGCCGCAAAAGCCTCAGGGTATGACCCTGGATGCAGCTGCATGGGAGCAGATGCAGCAGGAGATCGCCGCCGCCAAGGCGGAGGGAGACAGCCTGGGCGGCATCATCGAATGTGCCGTCACGGGATTGCCCACCGGTTGCGGCGAGCCCATGTTCGGCGGTCTGGAGAACCGTCTTGCCCAGATCCTCTTCGGAATTCCGGCGGTAAAGGGTCTGGAGTTCGGCAGCGGCTTCGCCTGCGCCCAAATGCGGGGAAGTCAGCACAACGACACTTATTATTACGACGAAACCGGCGCTGTCCGCACCGAAACCAACCACGCAGGCGGCATTGTCGGCGGCATCTCTACGGGTATGCCCGTGGTGTTCCGTGTGGCAATCAAGCCCACCCCCAGCATCCCAATGCCCCAGAAAACCATCGCCTACGAGGGCGGCAACACCGAGCTGCAAATTCAGGGTCGCCATGACCCCTGTATCCTGCCCAGAGCCCTGCCCTGTGTGGAGGCTGCCGCCGCAATTGCTATTTTAGACGCTATTTTGGAGGGAAAGAAATGGAACTGAAGGACTACAGAAATCAAATCGACCGCATTGACGACGAGATCGTCCGCCTCTTCCAGGAGCGCATGGACGTCGCCGCCAGGATCGCCAAATTCAAGCAGGACAACGGTCTGCCCATTTTACAGAGCGCCCGGGAACGGGAGAAGCTGGCGGATGTCAGCGCCAAGGCAACGGAGGAGATGCAATCCTACCTGCGGGTGCTGTACTCCCTCCTTTTTGAGCTGAGCCGCACCTATCAGGAGAAGCAGCACGGCAAGGAGTCCGAGCTTTACAAGGCCATCAGCCACGCCATCGACAGCACTCCCCGACTCTTCCCCAAGTCCGCCAGCGTAGCCTGTCAGGGTGTGGAGGGCGCTTACTCCCAGATCGCCTGTGAAAAGCTCTTCGCCAACCCCTCCATTCAGTATTTCCGCAATTTTGAGGGCGTTTTTGCCGCCATTGAAGCCGGTTTCTGCCGCTACGGCATCCTGCCCATTGAGAATTCCACCGCCGGCTCCGTCAACAAGGTCTACGACCTGATGATTAGCCACAATTTCCATATCGTCCGCTCCACCCGTCTGAAGGTGGATCACAGCCTGCTGGCCAAGCCCGGCACCAGGCTGAGCCAGATCAAGGAGATTTTCTCCCATGAGCAGGCGATCAACCAGTGCGCCGCGTTCCTGAAGGGTCTGGGCAATGTGAAGGTCACCTGCTGCGACAACACCGCCCTGGCCGCCCAAACCGTGGCGCTGTCGGAACGGGACGACGTTGCCGCCCTGTCCTCCCGTGTCTGCGCCGAGCTCTACGGTCTGACCACACTGCAATCCGCCGTCCAGGACGAGGGCAACAACCACACCCGTTTCCTCTGCATCACCAAGGACACGGAGATCTACCCCGGCGCGGACAAGACCAGCATCATGCTGGTGCTGCCCCACAAGCCCGGCGCCCTGTACAAGGTGCTGGCACGGCTCTTTGCCCTGGGCATCAACCTGATCAAGCTGGAGAGCCGCCCCATCCCCAACCGGGATTTTGAGTTCATGTTCTATCTGGATCTGGAGACCTCGGTCTACTCCGAGGAATTTGTGCAGCTCATGTGCGAAATCGGCGGCATCTGCGAGGAGTTTAAGTACCTGGGCAGCTATACGGAGGTCGTATAATGATCTGCGGCCTCTTGGGAGAGAAGCTGGGACACAGCTATTCCCCCCGAATTCACAGAGAACTGGGCAACTATGCTTACGGGCTTTTTGAAGTGGCACCGGAAAAGCTGGAGGACTTTCTGCTCCAGGGGGAATTCGACGGTCTCAACGTGACCATCCCCTACAAGAAGGCAGTGATGCCCTACTGTAAGGCGCTGTCCCCCCGTGCCAGGGCCATTGGCAGTGTCAATACCATCGTACGACGTGCCGACGGCAGTTTGTACGGAGATAATACGGATTATGACGGTTTTTCCTGGTTACTTTCCAGAAACGGCGGCATTAAAGTTGGAGAAAAGGCGCTGGTCTTAGGCAACGGCGGCGCCTCTCTCACGGTGCAGACCGTGCTGCGGGAGCTGGGTGCGGAAGTCATCGTCATCTCCCGCCGTGGGGAAAACGGCTACGACTGCATCCCCAAGCATACCGATGCTACCCTGCTGGTCAACACCACCCCCGTGGGAATGTTCCCCAAAAACGGAGAGCGGCTGGTGGATTTGAACGACCTGCCCCACCTCCGCTGCGTGCTGGATCTGATCTACAACCCTGCCCGTACAAGGCTGCTGCTGGATGCGGAGGAACGGGGCATCGTCTGCGAGGGCGGTCTGCCCATGCTGGTGGCCCAGGCAAAACGTGCCGCCGAGCTTTTCACGGGAAAAAGCATCCCGGATGGTAGCAATAATAAGATATTATGTCAACTCGAAAAAGAGATGCAGAATATCATTCTCATCGGTATGCCCGGCTGCGGCAAAAGTACCGTGGGGAGACGTTTGGCAGAACAGCTGCAGCGCCCCTTTTACGATGCGGACAAGGAGATCGTCAAGGCCATCGGTTGCACCATCCCCGAATTTTTTATCAAAGAGGGTGAGGATGCCTTCCGTCAGGTTGAGACCCATGTTCTGTCCGAGCTGGGCAAGAAATCCGGCTGTGTCATCGCCACCGGCGGCGGCTGCGTCACAAGGGCGGAGAACT
>JAZNVK010000089.1:0-2771 GCA_045592805.1 Faecousia sp. | reverse complement strand
CGGCAAGAACGTGGCTATGCAGATCGCTGCCATGAGCCCCAAGTACTGGGACAAGGCTCAGGTTCCTCAGGCTGATGTTGACAAGGAGCTGGCTGTTCAGGTCGCTCTGATGGACAACGATCCCAAGATGGCTTCCAAGCCTGCTCAGGTCAAGGAAAAGATCGCTCAGGGCAAGATGGCTGCTTTCTACAAGGAAATCTGCCTGCTGCAGCAGGAGTTCGTCCGCGCTGACCTGTTCAAGGGCGACGTGGCCGGCTACATCGCTGACGCTGCCAAGAAGCTGGGCGGCTCCGTGAAGTTCGTCGATGCCATCCACTACATCAAGGGCGAGGGCATCGAGAAGAAGCAGGAGAACTTCGCTGCCGAAGTCGCTGCTCAGATGAACATGGGCAAGTAATTCAATCATTCAAAACCGCTGAGAAAATTTTCTCGGCGGTTTTGTGATTTTATCACGGATTTTTTAGAATTATGTGGTATACTGAAATCAGAAATAAACAGAAAGGATGTTCACTATGGGATTTTTAACTGGAAAAACTGTCATCATTACAGGCGGCGGCAGAGCTACCCTCTCTGACGGCAGCTGCGGTTCCATCGGTTACGGTATCGCCACTGCCTTCGCCAAGGAGGGCGCAAATCTGGTGCTCACCGGCAGAAATCTGCAGAAGCTCCTGGATGCCAAGGAAGAGCTGGAGCGGCTCTATGGCATCAAAGTCCTGCCCTTGCAGGCGGATGTCTCCGCCGGTCAGGACAACGAGGCCATGGTGCAGGCGGTGATCGACGAGACGGTCAAAACCTTTGGCGGCATCGACGTACTGATTAATAACGCCCAGGCCTCTGCCTCCGGCGTACCTCTGGGACAGCATACCACGCAGCAGTTTGACCTTGCGGTCTATTCCGGCCTTTACGCCACCTTCCACTATATGAAGGCCGCCTACCCCCACCTGGCAAAGAGCAAGGGCAGTGTCATCAATTTTGCCTCCGGTGCCGGTCTGTTCGGCAATTTCGGCCAGTGCGCCTATGCCGCTGCCAAGGAGGGCATCCGTGGTCTGAGCCGTGTGGCCGCGACGGAATGGGGCAAGGACGGCATCAATGTCAATGTGATCTGCCCCCTGGCCTGGACAGCGCAGCTGGAGAACTTCCAGAAAGCCTATCCCGAGGCCTTTGCCGCCAATGTAAAGATGCCTCCCATGGGTCACTACGGCGATGTGGAAAAGGAGATCGGCAGAGTCTGCGTACAGCTGAGCCATCCCGATTTCAAGTACCTCTCCGGCGAAACCCTGACCTTAGAGGGCGGCATGGGCTTAAGACCCTAAGAGATCGTTAATGCTCTGCGCATACCAAATTTCTGCCATAATGCAGAGAATGTATTATCATTAACACCTCACAAAGCTTCTATTTTGGAAGAAACCATCAGACCACTATTGGGATGATTCTTTTGATCCCGGAAACAGCAGCCGTCATCGTTAGATCGGCTGCTGTTTTTGTGCATAAATCTCAATTTTGCTGAATCAATGACTATCGAAATTTACCGAAGAAAGAAAAGATATTTTAGTATTGACATAAACAAATTACTACGCTAAAATAAAAGGTGCCACACAGTTTAATATTGTTTCCAAGTAGGCATACTCTTGTAAAAGCGTATGCTTGATTCGTCATATCCTACTTGGAAATGAACTGTGTGGCGCAGGAGTCAAGCTACGTTTTGGGTGCGTAGCTTCGGCTACGCACTTTTTATTTTCAGGAGGGATAATATGAACATTGTTACAGAAAGCAAAAAACGTGAAATTACCAACAGCATTGACGATTGCCTAAAACCGGACGGTATTACAAATAATCTCTGGATTTGGGCAGAACGATTGGAACGGTTTGGCAAGATACTTTTCTGGGTTATTATTATCTTTGGGTTCATTGTTTCAATATCGACATCAACGGTAGTGAAAGAAACCGTAAATGTCTTCGATCGCGTTGTCTCCGAAACAAAATTCTCCGTTGTACTCTTTTTAACGAATTTGGGACAGACCGCATTGTACGCTTTTATTGAGTATTGTGCCTATCATGTGCTGGCGCTCTTGATCAGTGCCCTGGCAAACATAACACAAAACACCAAAACGACAGCAAAACTAACAGAATACATGGCAAGAAAAACAACGAAGGTGGAGGCAGAAGAGGACAATGCAGA
Source organism: Faecousia sp. (assembly GCA_045592805.1). Classification (GTDB taxonomy): domain Bacteria; phylum Bacillota; class Clostridia; order Oscillospirales; family Oscillospiraceae; genus JAZOXB01. The sequence goes on along the minus strand of JAZNVK010000089.1, from coordinate 592 downwards.
CAACACGTCCCCGGATAATGCCTCTCAAGTCCCTGCACCAATCGAAAACAAAGCTGCAAAATGCCCTGCAACTGCTGAGATACGTAACGGAGAGAAAATTTGCCCTGTCTGTGGGATGAACCAGAAGATTGAGCGCAAAGTGTGCTGGTCTTGTGGGCAGGAATTTGATAATTGATATTATATAGGTGCTCCGTTTATTCGGGGTTATTACAAATCTTCTGCACCAAATCGGGGCGCTGTCATAATATGGAGTGAGCCAAATGCTCATATCTATGACAGGAGGTACCTGATTATGTGTGGAAATAACGGTTTCGGTGGCTGCTGGTGGATCATCATCCTTATCCTGCTCTTCTGCTGCTGTGGCTGCGGAGGCAACGGCCTCATGACCAATTCCAATAACAACTGCGGTTGTGGCTGCAACAATAACTGCGGCTGCGGTTGCGACAACAACGTCTGCTGCTAAGACTCCGTAAAAGGAAAAAGGCAGAGACCGTAGCATAGAAATCATTCCGGCGGGGGATTTTTCTCCCGCCTTTCTTTTTTAGGACTGGAAATTTGCTTAACTATGTGATATAATACAATGCAATGTTCA
>JAZNVK010000088.1:0-4802 GCA_045592805.1 Faecousia sp. | reverse complement strand
GCATTGACCTTCTTGTTGAACTTTCGCTCATCGGCCTTGGTCCACCAGTTGTTCAGGTTGCCCAGCTCGTCGCACTTGGCGCCGTTGGAGTCAAAAGCGTGAGAGATCTCATGGCCGATCACCGCGCCGATGCCGCCCAGATTCTCGCTTCTGGTCTGATGGAGGGAGTAGAAGGGCGGCTGCAGAATGGCGGCCGGGAAGGTGATGTCGTTGACAAAGGGATCGTAGCAGGCGTTCACCATATGCCCGGGCATTGCCCAGTGGGTACGATCCACGTCCTGATCCAGCTTGGCGAAGTTATCCTCCATACGGATCCTGCGCAGAGCGGTTACGATATCAAAGAGGGATTTGCTTTCATCGAACACCAGCTTGCTGTAGATTTCTTCCACCCGGTCGGGATAACCCAGCTTAAGACCGATCTTGGAAAGCTTCAAAATGGCCTTGTCCTTGGTGGCCTGCTCCAGAATATCGTTGGCAGCGATCCGCTTCTGGTAGGTAGCCACGATCTGCCTGACGATATCGGTAATGTCCTTCTTGGCTTCCTCGCCAAAGTACTTTTCGCCGTAATACAGGCCCACAGGCTCGCTGTAAATACCGCAAGAAAGCTGGTAGGCAAACTTCTCAGGGGAACAAACAGAGGCGATGCCGGAGAGGGCTCTGCGGAAACCGCCGCCCAGATCACGGAGCTCTTCGGAGAGCAGGGAGCAGCTGCCCATGAGACCGGTCACGTAGGCCCAATCCTTGTACATCTCAAAGTTGTCGGGATTAAAGACTTCCTTGAAGTTCTTGAAATATCTGGGCTCAGCTACGATGATCTCTTCAGGAACCGTATCAAACAGATCGGAAAGCAGCTTCTTCAGGTTCAGGGGCTTGACCATACCTGCCACTCTGCCAACCTTCATGGGATTGTACATCTTGGTGTACTCAGACCACTCTTCGTTGCTCTTGACATATTTAGCGATCAGAGCGTCGAAGGAGAGGGTGTTCTTGAGCAGGGCATCGGTCTCTTCTTCGCTGTGGCCGGCAATGGCAAGCACCTGCTTGGCAAAACCGCTCCACATATTCAGAAGCATCTCTTTCTGCTGTTCCTTGCCCTCAGCGTAGTAAGAGGTATCGGGCAGGATGACGCCGGGACCCTGGATCATCACGCAGTGATGGGTGGTATCCTTCATATTGGGCTCAACGGCGATGCTGATGGGCATGGCGATCCCCTTGAGGATCAGCTCTTTGGCATGGAGGTTGTAGCCACGGATGGTGTTCAGCTTTTTGAGGATGGCAAGGTTCTTCAGTGCGGGCTTGATGCCGTGCTTTTTCTTCCGCTTTACGTCTTTGGCAAGGGTGTAGAGCTTGCAGGCTCTGGCCAGATAGTCGTTGGGGTAGGAAGCCTCTGCGCACATGGCGTTGAATTCACCGATCATCAGCTTTTCAACGTCGGTGGACAGCGCGGCAAAGCCGCCTGCCATGGGCATATCATCGGGAATGACCAGTTCCTCCAGCTTTTCCCGGTTGACATAGGTATAAAGATCGTCCTGAATTCTGATGTTATCCATAGATATCTCCTTTGTGAAATTATTCATAAGAATAGACTTATTGTAGCATATGGAATCGTGCTTGTAAATACCGGAAGTGTGACCGTTTGCGGGATCGGACAAATTATGAGAGTTCAATCATATTGGTGTAGAGCTGGTAGTATTTACCCTTCTGCTTCAGCAGATCGTCGTGGTTGCCACGCTCAATGACCTGGCCCTGTTCCAGTACGATGATGGCATCGGCATTCCGGACGGTGGACAGACGGTGGGCAATGACGAAGACGGTTCTGCCCTTCATCAGAGCATCGAGACCCTTCTCAATGAGCTTTTCCGTTCTGGTATCCACGGAAGACGTGGCCTCGTCCAGAATCAGCACCGGCGCTTCGGAAACGGCGGCACGTGCAATGGCCAGCAGCTGCCGCTGCCCCTGGGACAGATTCGCACCGTCAGAATAGAGAATTGTATCATAGCCCTGGGGCAGGTGAGAGATGAAATAGTGGGCATTTGCGATCTTTGCCGCACGGATGCAATCCTCGTCTGTGGCATCCAGCTTGCCGTAGCGGATATTCTCCATCACCGTGCCTGTAAAGAGGTGCGTATCCTGGAGAACGATACCCAGAGAGCTGCGCAGATCGTGCTTGCGAATCTCACGCACGTCAATGCCGTCATAGGTGATTACACCGCCCTGAATGTCGTAGAAGCGGTTGATCAGGTTGGTGATGGTGGTTTTGCCTGCGCCGGTGGAGCCCACAAAGGCGATCTTCTGGCCGGGTTTGGCATAGAGAGACAGATCCTTCAATACAGGCTTTCCTTCAATATAGGAGAAGTCCACGTTGTGGAAACGAACATCACCCTTCAGAGGGACAACAGTGCCGTCTTCCATGATCCAGTCGTACTCTCTGCCGCGCTGTTCCAGCCTGACAGTACCCTCGTCAATCTCGTCCTTGCTGTCCAGCACACCAAAAATACGTTCCGCACCGGCCAGCGCCAGCATAATGGAGTTAAACTGCTCGGAGATCTGGCTGACACGGTTGGCGAAGTTACGGATATACTGCAGAAAAGCAATAAGAATGCCGCCGGCTCCCTCTCCGCTGAGCCACAGCACACCAATGGCACAGGTCAGGGCATAGAAAATGTGGGAGAGATTATTGAGGATGGGACCAATCACAGAGGTAGCGGTTGTGGCGGTTGTAGAGGAATGATAGAGGTCTTCATTGATCACATCAAAGTCAGACATGACCTTGTTCTCGTGGGTAAAGACCTTAATGTCATGCTGGCCGGAGATCATCTCCTCCATATAGCCGTTGACACGGGCAGCGTTTTTCTGCTGGGCTCGGTAGCTGCGGCCGGAGATTTTTGTTGTAATTCTCACGACAACCACGACAATTCCTGCCAGCGCCACCATAATGGCAAAGAGCTTCATAGAAAGCACCAGCATCATGAAAACTGTGCCGATCAGAGAGGTAACGGAGATCAGAAGCTGGGTGATGCTGTGCTGCAGCAATTCATTTGTGGCCTCGATGTCATTGGTGAAGTAGCTCATGAGGCTGCCGTTGGTATGCTGATCCAGATAGCTGATGGGCAGGCGCTGCATTTTGTCAAAGAGCTCTGTGCGAAGCTGACACATGATTACCGTGCTGCACTTCAGCATCAAAAGGTTCAGCAGATAGTTTGTAACGGCGCTGAGAACGTACAGGGCAGCAAGACCGATGATTAGTGCAATGTATTTGCTGTAGGTTTCGCTGACACCGAAGCTGCTGCCCTCCAGCAGATCTACCAGGGGACGCATCACATAGGAAGCGCCAATGGTAGCGGCAGAATAGACTAAAATGGTGATGACAGCGGCAATGAGAATGGGACGACAATGCTTAAAATAGCGGAACAGGCGGAGCAGGGTGCCAATGGGTGTCTTGGCTTTGGAATAATTTCGAAGTTCAACTTTAGCCATTTTCCTGCACCTCCTGACTCATCTGGCTCTCGTACACATCCTGATAGATGTGGCTGCGAGCCATTAATTCCTCATGGGTGCCGATATCAGACAGGCGACCCTCATCCAGTACCAGAATCCGGTCGCAGGTCATGATGGAGGCGATACGCTGAGCGATAATCAGTTTGGTGGTGCCGGGGAGGGAATTGCGCAGCGCCTTACGGATATGTTCATCTGTAGCCATATCCACGGCGCTGGTGGAGTCATCCAGAATCAAGATCTTCGGCGCTTTAATGACCGCACGGGCAATGCGTAGGCGCTGCTTCTGGCCGCTGGAGAGATTGGCTGCATTCTGTTCCAGCACAGTTTCATAACCATCTGCAAAGCGGTCAATATATTCGTCGGCACAGGCAATGGCACAGGCTGCCTTCATCTCTTCCGGGGTCGCATCTGCCTTGCCCCAGCGCAGATTATCCGCAATGGTGCCGGAGAACAGCGTGCCCTTCTGCAGAACCACGGAGACACCGCTTCTCAGATTTTCCAGGGTATAGTCCTTTACATCTACACCGCCGACCTTTACTGTGCCTGAAAGCGTGTCATAAAAACGGGGGATCATGCTGATCAGGGTGGACTTGCCTTCGCCGGTACCGCCGATGATACCGATGGTCTCACCGCTGTTGATATGTACGCTGATATGCTTCAGTGCCAGCTTTTCGGGATCTTTAGTGTAGCTGAAACAGACGTCTTCAAAATCAATGCTGCCGTCCTTCACAACGGCATCGCTCTGACCGTCTGCAATGTCGGGAACTTCATCCAGAACCTCGTTAATACGGATCAGGGATGCCTGGGCTCTGGACATAGACATAATCAGCCAGGATAACATACCCAGAGAACCGACCGCCTGGGTGGCATAGGATACCATACTGACCAGTTCGCCGGTGAGCAGGCTGGTTTTGCTGAAAATGATCTCATTTCCGCCTACCAGCAGCAGGATAATGGTGCAGATCCACATGACACCCATCTGTACGGGGCCGGAGAGGGTAAAGAGCTTGGAGGAGGAAACTGTGGCGCTGCGCAGCTCTTCGGCAGTATTTTCGAAACGCTTGGATTCGTATTTGCCGCGGACAAAGGCTCTGACCACGCGGGAGCTGACCAGATTTTCCTGCACAGCCCGGTTCAGCCCGTCCATTTTCAGGAGCATTTTCTTGAAACGCGGCTGACCCACTTTGATGAGCAGTAGCATAATGATCAGCAGAATGGGGATCGCAATGACAAAGATCCATGCCAAACGGGGCGCAATGGTAAAGGCCATGACGCTGGCCATAATCAGCATAATGGGCGCCCGG
>JAZNVK010000087.1:0-15476 GCA_045592805.1 Faecousia sp. | reverse complement strand
AAGGAAGAAAAGACAATGGATATTATCAAGCCCCGGACGTTGTCCGGTTTTATGGAATTGCTGCCCGGCAAGCAGGCTCAGTTTGAGCGGATGCTGGGGATTTTGAGAGAAACATATGCATCCTACGGCTTTGCGGCGCTGGATACCCCCGTCATTGAGGATGCCCAGATTTTGCTTGCAAAGGGTGGCGGTGAGACCGAAAAGCAGATCTACCGCTTCCAGAAGGGCGACAGCGACCTGGCACTCCGCTTTGACCACACCGTGCCTCTGGCCAAGTATGTTGCCCTCCACGAAAACGAGCTCTCCTTCCCCTTCCGCCGCTATGCCATCGGCAAGGTCTACCGTGGCGAGCGTGCCCAGCGTGGCCGTTTCCGTGAGTTCTACCAGGCGGATATCGACATCATCGGCGATGGCAAGCTCTCCATCATCAACGAGGCGGAGATCCCATCCATCATCTACCGTGTGTTCTCTCAGTTCGGCCTGAAGCGCTTCTGCATCAGCGTCAATAACCGCAAGATCTTAAATGGCTTCTACGCCCTCTTAGGTCTCACAGAGCAGTCCGGTGACATTATGCGCACCGTGGATAAGTTAGACAAGATCGGCCCGGAGAAGGTGCGCACCATTCTGGTGGACGATCTGAATCTCAGCCCGGAAAATGCCGATGAGATCCTGAAGTTCATTGCCATCCGTGGCACAAATGCCGAGGTCATCGCCGCCCTGGAGGGCTACCGCGGCAAAAACGAGGTCTTCGACCTGGGTCTTGACGAGCTGATCGCCGTGTGCAAGTATCTGGCTGACTTCGGTGTCCCCGAGGAGAATTTTGCGGTGGATCTCACCATCGCCCGTGGCCTGGACTACTACACCGGCACGGTCTACGAGACCCGTATGCTGGATCACCCCGAGATCGGCGCCATCTGCGCCGGTGGCCGCTACGATAACCTGGCGGAGTACTACTCCTCCCGCAGCCTTCCCGGTGTGGGCGTGGCCATCGGTCTGACCCGTCTGTTCTATGTGCTGGAGGAGCAGGGAATGCTGAACCCCGAGCTGCCCACCGCTCCGGCAGACTGCCTGATCCTGCCCATGAGCGAGGACTTAGGCCCGGCCATCTCCCTGGCCACCTATCTCCGCTCCCGTGGCATCCGTACCCAGCTCTATGCCGAGCAGAAGAAGTTCAAGGCCAAGATCCAGTATGCCGATAAGCTCCGCATCCCCTATGTGATCTTCCTGGGCGAGGACGAGATCGCCAACAACACCTGCACCCTGAAGAAGCTGGCCACCGGCGAACAGCTGAGCCTGAGCCAGGAGGATGCAGCCACCACGATCTTAGACGGTACCGCCTACAGTGGCACCGTTATCATTGAAAAGTAAGAGAGGTAGATAACCATGATGCAATCCCGTACCCATAACTGCGGCCAGCTCCGCATGGAAAACGTCGGCGAGAAGGTCAAGATCGTCGGCTGGATGGAAAATGTCCGTGAAGTGGGCAATAACTTTGCCTTTGTCGTTCTCCGTGATTTCTACGGCACCACTCAGGTAGTCGTGGAGACCGAGGAGATGATGAATATCATCAAGCCCCTGAACAAGGAGTCCACCATCTCCGTAGAGGGCACTGTCCGTGAGCGTGCCAGCAAGAACCCCAAGCAGGCCACCGGTGATATTGAAGTCGTCCCCGAGAAGATCGAAGTTCTGGGTCGCTGCCGCTACAACGAGCTGCCCTTCGAGATCAACCGCAGCCGTGATGCCGACGAGGCCGTCCGTCTGAAGTACCGCTACCTGGATCTCCGTAACCCCGCTGTCAAGGACAAGATCGTCCTGCGCTGCAACGTGGTCTCCGCCCTTCGCAAGGCCATGACCGACCACAATTTCCTGGAGATCACCACCCCCATCCTCACCGTCTCCTCTCCCGAGGGTGCAAGAGACTACCTGGTTCCCTCCAGAAAGCACCCCGGCAAGTTCTACGCTCTGCCCCAGGCACCTCAGCAGTTCAAGCAGCTGCTCATGACCTCCGGCTTCGACCGCTATTTCCAGATCGCCCCCTGCTTCCGTGATGAGGATGCCCGTGGCGACCGCAGCCCCGGCGAGTTCTACCAGCTGGATATGGAGATGGCATTTGCCGGTCAGGACGATGTTTTCGCTATTTTAGAGGACGTTCTGCCTCCCATCTTTGCCAAGTACGGCAAGTATAATATCGCCTCCACCGCCCCCTTCAAGCGTATCGGCTTCCTGGAGGCCATGGATAAGTACGGCTCCGACAAGCCCGACCTGCGTATCGACCTGGTGCTGCAGGACATGACCGAGCTGGTCAAGGGCATCGACTTCGCCCCCTTTGCCGAGGGTAACACCGTCAAGGCCGTGGTGGTGGAGAACTGCGCCCTGGCCCGTAAGGCTGTGGATAAGCTCATTGGTGAAGTGGAAGTCATCACCGGCAACAAGCCCATGTGGTTCAAGCTGGATGAGAACGGCGAGCTGGCAGGCGGCGTGTCCAAGTTCCTGACCGAGCGCAAGGCTGCCATCGTAGAGGCTCTGGGCTTGAAGCCCGGCTGCTTCGTAGGCATCACCGCCGGCAAGAAGCTGGCCGCCCAGAAGACCGCCGGTGTGCTGCGCCGCATCCTGGGCAATACCGTCCCCGGCCACATGGACAAGGAGCGCTACGAATTCTGCTGGATCGTGGACTTCCCCATGTACGAGATCGGCGAGGAGTCCGGCGAGCTGGAATTCTGCCACAACCCCTTCTCCATGCCCAATGGCGGCCTGGAGATCCTGGAGAAGGCCAAGAAGGGCGAGGTCGACCCCCTGTCCATCACCGCCTTCCAGTATGACCTGGTCTGCAACGGCGTGGAGCTGTCCTCCGGCGCTGTCCGTAACCACGACCCCGAGATCATGATCAAGGCCTTTGAAATGGTTCGTCTGGGCGAGGAGGATGTGAAGGCCAAGTTCCCCGCCATGTACAATGCCTTCTGCTACGGCGCACCTCCCCATGCAGGCATCGCCCCGGGCGTGGACCGCATGGTCATGCTCCTGGCCGGTGAGGACTCCATCCGTGAGATCATTCCCTTCCCCATGAACAAGAATGCCCAGGATGTCATGATGGGCGCTCCCTCCGTGGTAGAGCCCAAGCAGCTGTCCGATGTGCATATCGCCATCGTCCCCGAGGAGTAAATCTATCCGAAAGGAGGCAGCCCCATGCGGATCCGTGTTTTCGGCTTTTCCAGCGACTCCAACCGGCCGCCCTCCCGCTCCGGCCTCATAGCGGCCATCTTCGCCTGTGTGGTTCTGGGGGCTGTTTTGGTGCAGCAGTTCCTGCTGGACCGCTGGAGGTCCCTCAGCACCCTGTTCCTGGCCCTTGCCTTCGCCGGCTCGGTCTACCACCTGGTTTACCAGATCGGCGGCCTGTGCCGGAGGAGAAAAATGCAGTCCCGGTATACAGGGCCTATGCAAGAGCCGGACTACGAGCTGCCCCGAAACGGGGAGAATCTCTACTGCCCCTACTGCGGCAGAGCCGTGGAGCAGGACTACGAGTTCTGCAATACCTGCGGAAAGAAGCTCCCCGGATAAAACCTTTGCTCACAATGCCCAAAAGCTCACGGGAAAATCCCGAGGCTTTTGGGCATTCCTATGATTTGTAAAAATATACATAAAATTCTGTATATTTTTGCATAATTCCCCTTGACAAATGGATTTTGATGTATTAAAATTCGGGCATCAATCAAATTTGTTCCGGGAGGAAAATGAAAATGAAAAAGTTATTATCTCTGATTTTGGTTCTGAGCCTCATGGCAGCTCTGCTGGTCGGCTGCGGCGGCAGCAGCGAAAGCGCCGATAAGGTCAAGGTCATCGATATCAAACTCACTGAAGAAGAGTACGCCTTTGGCGTGGATAAGAACCAGCCCGAGCTGCTGGCCGAGGTCAATGCCTTCATCGGCAAGATCCTGTCCGACGGCACCTTCGAGGCCATCTGCAATAACTACTTTGCCGATGGCGAGCCCGTGGCTGTCACCTCCGCCCAGCTGGACGAGAGCAAGGATCAGCTGATCGTGGCCACCAACGCCATGTTCGAGCCCTTCGAGTACACCGCAGGCGGCAAGTTCTACGGCATCGATATGGAGATCGCCGCTGCCCTGGCCGAGTACCTGGGCAAGGAGCTGGTGATCATGGACATGGACTTTGAAGCTGTGTGTCTGGCTGTTGGCCAGGGCAAGTGCGATATCGCCATGGCCGGCCTCACCGTCAACGAGACCAGAAAAGAGCACGTTGCCTTTACCGATCCCTACTATCAGGCATCTCAGGTTCTGGTGGTCAAGGCCGACGACACCACCTTCGATGCCTGCACCACCGCAGCCGAGGTGGAAGCCATTCTGAACGGCTTCGACAGCAAGACCAACTTCGGTGTCCAGACCGGCACCACCGGCCAGTACTATCTGGAAGGGGACGAGGATTGGGGCTTTACCGGCTTCGCCGTCACCACCAAGGGCTATGTGTCCAGCGCTCTGGCAGTGCAGGATATGCTCAACGGCAATATCAACTACGTGCTGGTGGACGAGGCTCCCGCCAAGTTCATCGCCGATGCCTATAATAAGTAAGAAAGAAAAGAGAGCGGCAGGCCCCGTCTGAGGACGGGGCGCTTGCTGCCTTTGGGAAGGAATTGAGATTATGGAAGCATTTCTCTCCGGCAGCGACTTTGGCCGGAAAATATTGGAATTTTGGGACTGGTTTATAGTCAAGGGTGACTATATCGTGGTTCTGGAGGGTCTGAAAAACACCCTCATCATTGCCGTCCTGGGTCTGCTCCTGGGCATTATTGTGGGCACCCTCATTGCCGTTGTGCGAATTCTGCCCAAGTACCGTGTTTTCCCCCGGATTTTGGATAAAATCTGCAGCGTCTATGTGGGCTTCTTCCGTGGTACGCCCATTGTGGTGCAGCTGCTGCTGGCTTACTATGTGCTGCTGCCGCTCATGGGGCTCAATTTTCCCGCCGTTTCCGTCTGCGTGGTGGTCTTTGGCCTGAATTCCGGCGCTTACGTGTCTGAAATGATGCGTGGCGGCATCCAGTCCGTAGATCCCGGCCAGCTGGAGGCGGGCCGAGCCGTGGGTCTCAGCTTCGCCACCTCCATGCTCCGCATCGTCATCCCCCAGGCCATTAAGAATATCCTGCCCAGCCTGGGCAACGAGTTCATCTCCCTCATTAAGGAGACCTCCGTTGCCAGCTTCGTCACCACCGTGGATATCTACAAGGCCTTTAACTCCATTGCCAACCACAGCTACGAGTATATCGTACCCTATCTGGCCATGGCCATTGTCTATATTATTTTAGTGGCAGTTATCACCCTCTTGGTAAAGCTCATGGAAAGGAGGCTCTCCGTCAGTGATAAGCGTACAGCATCTAAGTAAAGAATTCGACGGCCAGCCCGTCCTGAAGGATATTTCCGAAGAGATTCTGGAGGGGGAGAAGCTGGTGCTCATCGGCCCCTCCGGCAGCGGCAAAAGCACCTTCCTGCGCTGCCTGAACTGCATGGAGGACCCTACCTCCGGCGCTGTGATCTTCGACGGCTACGACCTGACGGATCTCTCCGTCAATATCAACGTCGCCCGCCGCAAAATGGGCATGGTGTTCCAGCAGTTTAATCTGTTCAACAATATGACCGTTCTGGAGAACATCACCTTAGCCCCCATCCACGTGGCCAAAAAGAAGGCGAAAAAGGAGAGAAGAAAGAGCTTCAAATCCTGGATCGACCTCCCCGGCCGCATGGCGGAGAAGAAGGCCATCCGTGCTGCCGCAGAAGAGAAGGCCATGGAGCTTTTGAAGAAAATCGGTCTGGAGGACAAAGCGAGCGCCTATCCTGCCACCCTCTCCGGTGGTCAGAAGCAGCGGATCGCCATTGTTCGGGCGCTTGCCATGGAACCCAAGGTGATCCTCTTTGACGAGCCTACCTCCGCCCTGGACCCCGAAATGGTAGGTGAGGTTCTGGAGCTGATCAAGAAGCTGGCGGATACGGGCATGACCATGGTCATCGTCACCCACGAGATGGGCTTTGCCCGTGAGGTGGCCACCCGGGTCTGCTTTATGGATCAGGGACAGATCATCGAAACCGGTACTCCTGAGGAGATCTTCGACCACCCCAAGCACCCCCGTCTGCAGGAATTCCTCAGCAAAGTTTTATAAAGATAAAAAATACTACCCGAAAAAGAGCCGTTCAGATACTCTTTTTCGGGTAGTTTTGTATTATTCTGTTACAGGGGAGAATCCTGCGACCCCTTTTCGTTATTCCTCGTCGGCAGAGGGCAGAGCGGGGGTTTCCTCTTCATAGTCTCTGGCCTCATACTCCTCTTTGGCAATAGCGATCTGCTCCTTCAGGGCATTGATCAGCCGATAGGAATCGGAGATGGCCTCGCAGAGGGGTACATATTCGGCATCGTCAGGCTCTTCATCGGTGACGTAGTCCTTGTAGTAGACCTTGCCCAGTTTGGTATAGTTGCGGCGGATTTTTTCCTTTTCCGCCAGAATGGCCAGTTTCTTTTTAGAGACGAAAGCATAGTATTTGGCGGCTCTTGCCGCGTTTTCCGCAGCATTGCTGACGGCAGATTTTACAGTATCCATAGTTGCCATGATCGGTTCCTCCTAAAGAATGAAATCAGACGGAGCAGCCAAAAACTGCCCTCCTATCAAGAACTAAGAACAAATAACGAATAGTGAATAACTGAGGTATCGGCTTCGCCGATGAATTCAAATCCGTGCCGAAGGCACACCTCAGTTTTTAGTCCTTAGTTATTAGTTATTAGTTATTCGTCAATATCCTCTGCAGCTTCTGCCGCTGCACGGTTGACCAGCATTTTGGCGGGATCGGGCTTCTTGAATTTCAGAATATAGACCAGCAGCGCAGTGGCGATAAGGAAGGTAACGCCTGCCAGCACCTGGCTCACACGGAAGGGTCCCCACCACAGGCTGTCGGTGCGCATACCCTCGATCCAGACTCTGCCCAGGCCATACCATGCCAGATAATAGAGGAACACCTGACCGTCAAACTTCCGCTTTTTGGACAGGAAGTGGATGATCACAAAGCCAACGGCATTCCAAACAGACTCATACAGGAAGGTGGGATGGACATAGATCTGCTGTCCGCCCTCGATCAGACCCATGCGCAGGAAGCTGTCGGTCTCGCCGCCGTGAGCCTCCCGGTTCATAAAGTTGCCCCAGCGGCCGATGGGCTGGCCGATCAAAAAGCCCAGACCGGCCATATCGGTGGCGGGGATGAACTTGCCCCGGTGCTTTTTGCTGATGCGGCAGAAAATACCCACGCCCAGCACAGCGCCGATGACACCGCCGTAGATGGCAAGACCGCCCCGACGGATGTTCAGGAAATCATACCAGTGCTCGTTGTAGACGAAGAAGGTCTCCCACTCGAAGACCACGTAGTACAGTCTGGCGCCTACAATGGCACAGGGCAGACCCACGATCAGCACGTCCAGAATGTCGTCGGTGCTGAGGCCGAAGTCCTTACAGCGCCACATGCAGTATACGGCGGCCAGAACCAGACCCAGGCAGATGATCAGGGCGTAGAACTTGATCTCCAGGCCGAAGAGAGAGAAGCCGTCGGGCGGATTGATCTCGATCCCCAGGCCGGGGAAGGTGATAGGGGAAGTTGTCAGAACCATAGAAAGAACCTCCTTTGTTTATTCTTTGGGGCGGATAATGCTGAGAGTGGCACGTTCCGGCAGGACACTCTCACGGATCAGCTGCAGCACGTCCTCCGGACGGACGGTCTCAAAGATCTCGGGGAAGCGGAAGTAGTCCACGCCGTCAAAATGGTAGGCGCAGACCCGATAGCAGATGCTCTCAAAGCTGTCCAGATCCCGGGTGCGCCGACCCAGGCAGGAGCGCAGCAGGCGGCGGAAGAATTCTTCGTCGATGCCCTCGGCACAGAGGCGCTGCGCCTCCTGCAAAATGGCATCCCGAATACCCTCGGGGTCTTCGCTGTCGCCGCTCATGGACAGCAGGCAGATATCCTTCACGCTCTCGTAACCGGCGGAGAAATCGCCGTCGATGATGCCCTCCTCGTAGAGTCTTTGGTACAGAGGCGAGGACTCGCCCACCAGGATCTCCGAGGCCAGGTCACCCACCAGCTCCCGTTCCATGACAGCCATGCCGCTCTCACAGGGGGCGCAGCCGAAGCCCAGAGCGAAGGTAGGCATGGAGATCTCCATGCGCTTCTCCGTCAGAGCGCTGACGGGCAGCAGGGTCTCCGCCTCGCCGTAGTCCCGAATGGGCAGAGGACGGCGGTCGTCACCGCTCAATTCCTTCGCAATATCGATCACATTTCGCTCATTTACATCTCCAACCACGCAGAGGATCATATTACAGGGGCGGTAGAAGGCATCGTAGCAGTCGTAGAGCATCTGGGCGGTGATGTCCTCGATGCTCTCCACCGTACCGGCGATGGATACTTTTACGGGGTGGTTGCGGAACATGGCGGCGAACAGCGCCTCGCTGACATTGGACTGGGCGCTGTCCTCGTACATACGGATCTCCTGGGCGATGATGCCCCGTTCCTTCTCCACGCTCTCCTCGGTGAAGTAGGGGGTCAGCACCATGCGCAGCAGAACCCGCAGACCCTCCTCAAAATTCTCCGTGCAGGTGAAGTGATAGGCGGTCATGTCGTAGGAGGTGAAGGCATTGGGATAAGCGCCACAGGCGGCGAAGAGATCCATGGCATTGCCCTCGGGCAGATCGAACATCTTGTGTTCCAGATAGTGGGCGATGCCGTCGGGGACACAGTAGTTCCTGCCCTCAAAGGTAAAAGCGGTGTCAATGGAGCCGAAATCCACGGCCAAAAAGGCATATTTCTTGGCAAAGCCCTTCTTGGGGACAATGCGGACGGTGAGTCCGTTGGGGAGCTTCTCCTCAAAATAGCGCTCACCGATCCGGGGGAAGGTCATTTCTCTCATGCTTCCACCCCCTTCAGGAAATAGATACTGTCCAGCTGAAGCTTCTTTGCCATGCGGGATAGGTCTTCCATGCCCAGCGTTTGCACCAGCTCTGCCATCTGACGGGGGTTCGGACAGGGCAGAATGGCATTGCCGCAGTAGTACTCGTCCAGCTGCACCGGGGCATCCTCAATGGCACGGAGGGAGGAGAGGATCTGCCGACGGGCAGATTCCAGTTCGTCTTCGGAGATCTCGCCCCGACGGCAGGCATCCAGCTCTGCCAGAATGGCGGCTTTGGCGGTCTCGTAGTTCTCAAAGGCCACACCGGAAGAGATCAGCATCAGACCCTTGTACTTGTCAATGGAGGAGCTGGCGTAATAGCACAGGGACAGCTTCTCACGGACATTCACAAAGAGCTTGCTGGTAGTACCGGAGCCGAACACCGCATTGAGCAGCAGCAGGGCGGGGTAGTCCTCACTGTCGGCGGTGGTGCCGGTGCGCAGACCCATGACCAGCTTGCCCTGGTTCACATCCATGGCCTCGGAGAAGCTGCGGACTTCCTTTACCTCGTAGGGTACGGTGGTCTCCAGCTTGCACTCCATGTAGTCCCGTCCCTGACGGAAGAGGGGGGCAAAGGCAGCTGCTACGGTCTCGGCCTCCAGCCGTCCGCCGTAAAACAGCTCCACACGGGAAGTGCGGATCACGTCCAGATAATGCACCCACAGCGCCTGGGGGGTAATGGCCTGTACATCCTCCAAGTAGCCCAGACGGGGTACGGCATAGGTCTCGCCTTCGCACATCTGCTCCAGGAGCCGCTTGGTGGCATAGCCACGCTTGTTATTCAGGGAGGAGGCGATGGCATTCATGAGGTTTTGCTTTTCGCCCTCGACAAAACGGGGGCAGAAGCAGCCCTTTTCCAAATAGGGGCGGTAGAGCACCTCCTGCACGAAGTCCGCCATGGGGGCAAACACGGTCTCACCGGCGGGCAGGAAGGCATCTTCAATAAAATCGGCATAGAAGCCGGTGAGCTTCACCTCGCCCTTGCGCCGCACCAGGGTACCCAGAGAGGCACCGTAGAGCTCGTCCAGACGGGAGGAGATGCTGCGGATATCGGGGTATTTTTCTGTGCCACGGAGCAGCACGCTGGGCAGCAGGGCATCCATGGCGGCATTTTCCCGGTCGTGAGGGCGCAGGAAGTTGAGGCTGAAGCAGGCGGTTTTAAATTTGTCGCTCTTCAGGGTATGCAGAGTCACCCCGGGCGCTAAAGTCATTGTTGTGATCATGGGATCCATCCTTTCGTGTTATCATTATACACGATTTTTGGGAAAATGAAAGAGAAATTCTGTGGACAAAGCAGAAACGGAATAAAGTTTCTGCCAAAAGCCCGATTTTTGTCTTGTTTCCCAATAACAGAAATCGGGGCAGCCCAGGGGCTGTCCCGATTTTGTCATAGGATTTATGCTTCCAGCAGCTCCAGCAGGCGCAGCAGCATGGTTACGGCCTCGGCACGGTTCACCTGAGCCAGGGGACGGAGGCTCCCGTCAGGGTAGCCCTGAATGACCCCCAGGCACTGTGCCTGTCCCATGGCCTCTTTGGCATAGGGACTGATCTTATCCCCGTCAGATGCGTGGGGCAGCCCTGTGGGCAGCTCCAGACCCTGATATTCGGCATAGCGCATCAGCATTACCGCAAACTGCTCTCGGGTCACGTTGATCTCCGGGCAGAACAAACCGTTGCCCATGCCGTTGACGATCTTCCGCTCCACCGCCCACTGCACGCTGTCGGCATACCAGATGCCCTCGGGAACATCCGTAAAAACGGACTCCGTCCCCGACGCCGCCTCCTCCGAGGCACGGAAGAGCATGGTGATGGACATGGCACGGGTCACAGGGGTGGTGGCGGAGAAGGTGAAGGCGGAGGTGCCAAAAATCAACCCACGGGCTGCAGCCTCAATGGCGGCCTCCCGATACCAGGCATTTTCAGGGATGTCCGCGAACAGCTCCCCGGCGAAAACCGCCCGAACCACCATGGATTTTTCTGCCGTAAAGCTGTAGGGATTGCTGCGGCTCAGGAGATTTCCCTCCAGATCAAACCAGGCGATGAAACGGTCGCCCCAGGCGTGGACGGTGACGGTATCTCCCACCGCATAGGTTCCTGCGCCGGAGGCCATGCCTGAGGCGGTGGCCCAGACCGTGATTACGGGATGGTAGGCAGGCTCCTGCGCCACGGGCAGGAACTGGGCATCCCGTTCGGCATTGAGTTCTGTCTCCTGGGTGTAGCGCCAGGCGTTTTCATAGGGTACACCGAAATAGTAGTAGGGATTGGGAGAGGTGGCATCCCAGGACCAGCGGTAGTCCCGCTGGGGATCGAAAATATAGTACTTGCCGTCGATGAGAAGCTCCGTCCAGCCGTGGTGGCCGTTGGTGGTGCCGAACAGGGGCTCGATCTGGAAATTGCCCGTATGTACATAGGCATCGATGCCGATATAGCGCACCAGCAGAGCAAAGGCGGCGGCATAGTCGTAGCACACGCCTTCGCCGTATTTCATAGCGTGATAGCTGCGGTTGACGATCTCGTAGGGGACAACCTCCTGACGGCCGGGGTCGGTATAGCTCAGCTCATACTGAGGCACAAAGCAATCGTAAGCCGGAGCCCAGTTCTGAGAATAGGGCGCCCAGGAATATGTAATATTGCACACAACCCAGTCGTAGGCGGCCTTGACTCTGGTAAAGGTATCGGCTTGGGCATTGGGTGCCAGAATTTCCTCCATCATCTCGTCGATTTCCCGGTAGCCCGTGGGCTGGGGGTGCAGCTCGACGCCGTTGAGCAGGGTCTTCATGTCCTCCATGTCCAGGGCATCGGCGGCGGAAACAGCGGGGATGAACAGGGAGATCAGCAGTACCAGCACAAGGGTCAGCAGGCAGCTTCGTTTCAAGAATCGCTTCATTCACAAATCGCTCCTTTCGGATAGTATTATTATATGCGCTCCAAGGGAAAATGCAAGGAGAAAGATGTTTGGAAAATTATTTTTTACCTGTTTCTTGCAGTTTTCGGGGCAAAATGCTATAATAAGCGCAGAAACGAAAAGGAGCAGCTCTATGAAAGAATATGAGATCGTTGCGAAATTTTACAATGCCTGCGCCGGTGCTTCCCGTCCCGAGACCTTTTTTGAGGAGCAGGAGCTGGAGCGTCCGGAGGACTTTGTGCGCATGAAGCACGGCAGAGATTTCGACAAATTTACCCGGGAAGAGACCGCAGAGGGGCAGATCCTCTTCTGCTACGACAATGGCAGCGTCTGCTATTCCTACGAGTTCACAGAGATCTGAATAAACCTGGAGCAGGTCGTAACTGTCAGGATTTCCTGACAGTTACGACCTTTAATTTTTCTAAAAGATATGATATGATATAGAAAAAAGGAAAGAGGAGGGGGTTTATGGAGAAACAGGCGCCCCAGAAAATCAAGCTTCTGCTCCTGTGGCAGCTGCTGCAGCAGGAGTCCGATGAGCAGAACCCCATCCGCACCCGTGAAATTCTGCGATACCTGACAGAAAAGGGCATTGCCTGCGACCGCCGCACCCTGACCCAGGACATTGCCGCCCTGAACAGCTGGGGCTTTGAGGTCATGAGTGTGCTCTGCGGCCATGAGAAGGGCTATTATGTGGAGGATCGGCACTTCTCTGTGCCGGAGCTGCGGATATTGATGGATGCGGTGCAGGCTTCGGACTTTGTGACCTCCAAGAAGACCGAGGCGCTGACGGATAAGATTGCTGCCATGGGCGGCAGCCACCGTGCAGCCCTTCTTAAGCACAACATCACACGTTACAACTCCAATAAGCGCAGCAATGAAAGTGTCTACTACATCATCGACACCATCGAGGAAGCCCTGTCCCAGGATCGCATGATCTCCTTTTACTACTTCACCCTGGACGAGAACCGTCAGAAGCTCTACCATCGGGACAAGAGCCGCTACATAGTGGAGCCGGTGGGTCTGGTTCTGGCGCGGGATCGCTACTACCTCACCGCTGTGTCGCCCCATCGGGAGGGACTCAGCGTCTACCGCATTGACCGCATGGAGGATGTCTGTACCCGGGAGCAGCATAATTCCGCCCACGCAAGGGAATTGCGGGACGCTGTCGCTGATTATGTGGGGCAGTCCTTCAAAATGTTCGCCGGAGAGACGCGACGGGTCACCCTCCGCTTTTCTCAGGAGCTGATCGGCACTGTTTTCGACCGCTTCGGAGAGAAGACCATCATTTCCCGTCTGTCAGAGGAGCTGTGTTCCGCCACCGTTTCGGTGCAGACCAGCCCCACCTTCTGGGGGTGGCTCTTCCAGTTCGGTGACAAAATGGAGATCATTGCACCCCCCGATGCCGTGGCAGAGGTTCGGGCCTTTATTGCACAACTACCTTATTTAAAGGAGGAAACCCAATGAAGCTAATTCACCTGTCCGACCTGCACCTGGGCAAGCGCCTGGGGAACTTCAGCTTCTACGAGGATCAGGAGTATATTCTCAAATCCATCCTGCAGATCATCGACGACGAGAAGCCCGATGCCGTCATGATCGCCGGGGATGTCTACGACAAATCCGTGCCGTCGGCAGAGGCGGTGCAGCTGCTGGACGGTTTCCTGCACAGCCTGGCCAAGCGTTCGCTGCCCACGCTGATCATCAGCGGCAACCACGACTCCGCCGAGCGTCTGGCTTTCGGCGGCCGTCTGCTGGAGCGAGCCGGGATCTATCTCTCCCCGGTCTACGACGGCAAAATCACGCCTGTCACCCTTCAGGATCGCCACGGAGTAGTCAATTTCTGGCTCTTGCCCTTCCTGAAGCCCACCCATGTGCGCCAGTGTTTCCCGGAGGAGCGCATTGAGAGCTATACCGATGCCCTGGGCGTGGCCATCCGTGAGATGGGCATCGATCCGGCAGAGCGCAACGTGCTGCTGACCCACCAGTTTGTCACCGGCGGCGAAACCTGTGACTCCGAGGAGCAGAGTGTGGGCGGCAGTGACAATGTGGATGCCGCTGTTTTCGCAGACTTTGACTATGTGGCGCTGGGGCATCTCCACGGCCCTCAGAACATCGGCAACCATCGCATCCGCTACTGCGGTACACCTCTGAAATATTCCTTCTCCGAGGAGAAGCAGTTCAAGAGCGTCACCGTGGTCAAGCTGGAGGAGAAGGGAAATCTCACGCTGCAGACCGTCCCCCTGCTTCCCAAGCGGGATCTGCGTTCCATTTGCGGCAGCTTCCGGGAGCTGCTGGATACCGCCATGAAAACCGAGGACTACGTCCATATCATCCTCACTGACGAGGGGGATATCCCCGAGGCCATGGGACAGCTCCGTGTCATCTACCCCAATTTGGTGCTTTTGAGCTATGACAACACCCGAACCCGCAGCACGCAATCGGTGGAAGCTGCACAGGAGGTGCAGCGCAAAACGCCGCTGGATCTTTTTGAAGAGCTGTTTTTCCTGCAGAATAACCGTCCTATGAGCGATGAGCAGCGTGCTCTTGCACAGGAAATCATTGAAGCCGTACAGGAGGAGCGCCAATGAGACCTCTGAAATTGACCATTTCGGGCTTCGGCCCCTATGCCGGCACCCAGGAGCTGGACTTTGCCTCTCTGGGCAGCGGCGGTCTCTACCTGATCACCGGTGACACCGGCGCAGGCAAAACCACCATCTTCGATGCCATCACCTACGCCCTCTTCGGGGAGGCCAGCAGTGAGGACAGAAAGCCCGATATGCTGCGCTCCAAGTATGCCCGTCCCGAGGACCCTACCTTTGTGGAGCTGTGCTTTTCCTACGGCGGCAAGGTCTACACCGTCCGACGGAATCCGGAGTATCAGCGGCAGAAGCTGCGCGGGGTAGGTATGGCCACCCAGAGCGGCGAAGCGGAGCTGCATTTTCCCGACGGCCGTGTGATCACCAGACAAAATGAGGTGACCAGGGCGATCTACGAGATCATCGGCCTGACGAGAGGGCAGTTCTCCCAGGTGGCCATGATCGCCCAGGGAGAGTTCCGCAAGCTGCTGAAGGCCAACACCACCGACCGCCAAAAGATTTTCCGTGATATCTTCAATACCGGGCTGTATGTCACGGTGCAGAATCACCTAAAAGATCAGACGGGCAGCCTGCAACGGCAGCTGGATACTGCCCGACAGAGTACCCGTCAGTATATTTCCGGGATCTCCTGCCATGAGGAGAGCCCCCACTACGCGGAGGTGCGTAGGGCGCAGAGCGGCGCAATGCTCACGGCAGAGGTGGAGACCCTCCTGAATACACTGCTGGATGCAGACAGTGCCGCCCGGGAAAAGCTGAACCTTCATCTGGAGACCACGGAGCAGGCGTTGGAGCAGAGTACCGCCCTGCTGACCCGCGTGGAGAACCGTCTGAAGCTGAAGGCAGACCTGGTAAAATATGAGCAGGATGCCCAAAACTGCAGCCTCCGCCTGGCAGAGGCGGCCTCCCGTTTGACCGCCGCCCGGGCTACCCTGCCGGAGCAGGAGCAGCTGGGGCAGAGTATTGCGAGGCTGCAGGCGCTTTTGCCCTCCTATGAC
>JAZNVK010000086.1:0-2028 GCA_045592805.1 Faecousia sp. | reverse complement strand
CGCCAAACTCCTCTACGCAGCCAAAAACCTGAACCCCTGAGCGAATAATAAGTGGTATTGAGCGAAACATGTAAATCCCCTCTCCGTTTCCCGGAGAGGGGATTTTCATGTTTCTCTCAATAAGGCCGGATGTACTGGGTGCTTCGGTCGGGGGCGGGGCGCATTTTGATGCCCGATACAACGCCCACCGCCATGAAAGCCGTCAGAATGGAGCTGCCGCCGTAGCTGATAAAGGGCAGCGTCAGGCCGATCACGGGGATCAGACCCAGGCACACGCCTACATTAATAATGATCTGGAACAGGAACACCGACGCCATGCCGATGCAGATCAGGCGGTTCATGTAATCCGGGGACTTAAAGCCTACATAGAGGATCCGTCCCACAATGGACAGCAGCAATATCAGGGTGATCAGGCTGCCCACCAGACCCAGCTGCTCACCGATGGAGGAGAAAATGGAGTCCGTATGGCTGGCAGGGAGCAGGGAGTTGGTCTGTTCGCCGTTGAGCAGACCCATGCCCACCAGACCGCCGTTGCTGAGGGCTTCCTTACTCAGGTTGGTTTGCCACAGAACCCCACGGCCGTAGGGGTCCAGCTCCGGGTTAAAGAGAGCCAGAATACGGTTTTTCTGGTAATCGTCCATGGCGGTCTCCCAGATGGTGGGTGCGGCGATGGCAATGAGGCCGATACCGGCCAGGAACCACCAGTTGCTCACGCCGCCCATATATGCCATGGCCAGGAAAATAAAGATAAAAATCAGGGAAACGCCCATATCGCCGGAGAGCACCAGCACCAGACCCACCATAAAGGCCATATGGAAGGCAAGGGAGAATACGCTGCGGAAGGAGGAGATGCGGTTCTGGTTGATGCTCATGGTACGTGCCAGAATAATCACGTAGAAGATCTTACAGACCTCTGCAGGCTGAATGTTAAAGGGCAAAAAGGGGATGTTCAGCCAGCTGCGGTTGCCGTTGATCCATTCGCCCCAGACCAGCAGCAGGAGCATTAATCCGGCATTGAACAGCACAAGGATGGTTCTCTGACCGGCTAAAACCTGGATATCGATGGCGGTAAGAATGAAGTAGATCACAACACCTGCCATAACGCAGCCCAGCTGGATGATAATGTAGCGGCTGGGTTCACCCCAGGCATAGCTGGCGGCGTAGATCATAACGACGCCGTACAGGGAGGTCACCACGCACAGCGCCAGCAGAACCAGATCCGAGTGTTTAATTACGTCCAAAACTTTGGCACCAAGTCTGCGCATGGGCTCACCTCCTTCGGATGATTACCCCCTATTGTACCATGAAACCGCCGATCTGTAAAGAAGAAAAAACAGACCGCCGCCTTCCGAAAAAGGCGACGGTATATGCTTTATTCAGCCAGAAGGGGGCGCAGCTGGGCATAGCCCTCGAAACGGGTGTCACGGGAGTTTGCCATGAAAACCAGCTCCTTCATATTGCCCAGGTCGCTGTAGCTCTGGACATAACGCTCCACACGGGAGCCGTCTACATTGGGGATATACAGGCGGCCGCTGGCCAGACGGTGGGGGAAATCCACCTCTTCCGTAACAAAGGAGATGGTCACGCCGCTGCCCTGTGCCATGGCGGTCAGGTCACCGGCGGCCTGCTCCAGCACCTCACTGCGGCTCAGCTCCGAGGAGTAGACAATAGAGGAGGCATCGGGGAAGTCAAAATTGCTGAAGGCGACCTCGTCAAAGCCCAGATCCGCCAGCTCCCGCACCGTATCCATCAGGTAGTTGGACACGGTCTCACTGGCGGGGTCCAGCCAGTAGCAGTTGTAGTCGTCCCACCACAGCGCACCGCTGGACAGGGGCAGACCGCAGCTCTGGTTCTCAATGGCGAAGGTGTAGTCGGAGTAGGCGGAGATCACGGCGATGGTGTAAAAGCCGTTGGCATTGATCCAGGCGATGATCTCGTCCACGCCGCTTTTGTCGTTATCCGCCAGAGGGGCGCCGTAGACATCGGTGGAGTAGTAGAAATTGCCAAGTCGGAGGCCAAGCGGTCTTA
>JAZNVK010000085.1:0-7953 GCA_045592805.1 Faecousia sp. | reverse complement strand
TGGGACAGATGGTGGAATTCGCCCCCACAGAGCTGCTGTTCTCCATGCCCTCCGACCGTCGCACGGAGGATTATATCACAGGGAGGTTCGGCTGATGAGAAACCGATTTGACCGACAGCTTGTGCTTCTGCACGAAAAGCTCATTGCCATGGGCGCTCTGTGTGAGGATGCCATTTTCGCCTCCATTCGGGCTCTGGCAGAGGATTCTGAGGCTGTGGAACGTGCCGCGCAGATCGAACGGGAGATCGATGCCTCGGAGCGTGAGATCGAGAACCTGTGCATGAAGCTCCTGCTGCAGCAGCAGCCGGTGGCACGGGATCTGCGAGCCATCTCCTCTGCTCTGAAAATGATCTCGGATATGGAACGCATCGGAGATCAGGCGTTGGATATTGCGGAGATCATCCCGTATCTTCCCCATGGACTTCTGGAAAACGCACTGCCCATCCACCACATGGCGAAGGCGGCGGCAAAAATGGTCACAGACAGCGTGGACTCCTTTGTCAAGGGAGACCTTGCCCTGGCCAAGCAGGTGCAGAAGGACGACGATACGGTGGATACCCTGTTTACAGCGGTAAAGAAGGACTTGATCGAGCAGATCCGCCGGGATCCCGACTCGGGACAGGCCTGCCTGGATCTGCTGATGATCGCCAAATATCTGGAGCGCATCGGGGATCATGCGGTCAACGTCTCCGAGTGGGTGGAGTATTCCATCACCGGTATTCATATGAAGTAAGACCAAAGGGGCTGCCTCGTTCTGAGACAGCCCCTCCGGTCTTACTTCATCATGTTGGCTACGCTCTGCTCCATGGTGTCCACGGCCTTCTGAGCCGCCTGCTTTACCTTGCACTGCTCCGGCAGCATCAGCGCCACGGCACCGCCTGCCACCATGCCCAGACCCAGGGTCAGAAAAAAGTTCTTTGTCTGCATTGCTTCATCCTCCTTTTTCGGACGGCTGTCCGTGCTTTAGCTTGCCCTTTTTTCCTGTGAAAAAATCGAAAATCGTCTTTTCAGCGGCAGAAAGTTATGGTATACTGTAACTATATGACAAAAAGAGGTGTTTTTTGTGTCTATCGATGTTTTGCAGGATAAAATCAGAAAAATGAAAAACCCCGTCATGTTCGGCCTGGATCCCTACCTGCCCATTCTGCCCCGTCACATTGTGCAGGAGGCTTTTGCGCAGTACGGTCAGACCCCGGAAGCGGCGGCAGCGGCCTATTACCGCTTCTGCACGGAGCTGCTGGATGCTCTGGCGGACATTGTTCCGGCGGTGAAGATCCAGAGCGCCTGTTTTGAAGCTCTGGGCGCCGATGGTATCCGCCAGATGCAGCGCATCACCAAGTATGCCAAGGAAAAGGGCTACTATGTGCTGGTGGACTCCATGCGAGGGGATATCGGCAATGTGGCGGAGATCTATGCCCAGGCCATGTTCGGCTCTGTGAGCATCGGTGAGACCTCCCATCAGCTCTATGACATCGATGCCCTGACGGTCAACAGCTACCTGGGCTCCGACGGTGTAAAGCCCTTCCTGCCTTACTGCAAGAAGGAGGGCAAGAACATCTTCCTTCTCTTAAAGACCTCCAATAAATCCTCCCGCGAGGTGCAGGATCTGCTTTCCGGCGACCGTGTGGTATACACCGCCATGGCAGACCTGGCCCTGCGCTGGGGCGAGACCATGATTGGCCGCCACGGCTACAGCGAGATCGGCGCTGTGGTAGGTGCCACCTTCCCCCAGACCATGAAGCTGCTGCGTGAAAAGTACGACCGGCTCTTCTTCCTGGTGCCCGGCTACGGCGCCCAGGGCGGTACGGCCAGAAATGTGCAGTTTGCCTTTGACCGTTTCGGCCACGGTGCTGTGGTCACTGCCTCCCGCAGCATCATCTGCGCCTGGCAGCAGACCGGCTCCGACGGCACAGACTACCTGGACTGCGCCCGAGCCGCCGCTTTGAAGATGAAAAACGACATCGGAAAGTTCGTGAGCATCCTATGACCGAGCTGTATCTGATCCGCCATGCCGAGGCGGAGGGCAATGTGTTCCGCCGCCTCCACGGCCAGTATAACTCCCGTATCACCCCCAACGGTCTGAAGCAGATCGCCGCTCTGGAGCAGCGCTTTCGGGATGTAGCCATCGATGCGGTCTATGCCAGCGACCTCTACCGCACCTGCCGCACGGCGCAGGCCATTTACGTCCCCAAGGGACTGGAGCTGCACAAAGAGCCCCGTCTACGGGAACTGAACTGCGGCATCTGGGAAGATCTGCCCTTCGGCTGGCTGGCCATGTTTGACCGGGAGCGTAACCGCACCTTCTCCTTCGACCCCCGGAACTGGAGTGTAGAGGAGGGGGAGACCTTCCCCGTCTATACCGGCCGCTTTTTAGAGGCGCTGGAGGAAATCGCCCGTCGTCATGAAGGGCAGACCGTCGCTATTTTCTCCCACGGCATGGTCATGCGTGGTATTTTGCAGCGGCTGTTCTTCCCGGAGGAGAAGGATCTGGGGCATGCGGAGAATACCGCCGTGACCAAGCTGCTCTGGGACGGCAAGGGCTATACCCTGGAGTATCTGAACAATGCAAGCCATATCACCCACGACATCTCCACCCTGGGCAAGCAGCTCTGGTGGCGCAAGGGGGATAAGAAAGATTTCAACCTCTGGTTTCGGGATCGGCAAAGCGGGGACAGCGCCCTTTTGACGCAGCTGGGCTTTGGCGAAACGGACGATCTGCGGATCGCCATGCTGAAGGAACGCCCGGTGGGGGCTCTGGCGCTGCAGAATTTGGATGCAGAGGCACTGACCATCGCCCGCATTGCCCTCATAGAGGAAGAACGGGGCAAAGGGCTCTCTGCCCAGCTGCTGGGCGAGGCTGTAAGCAAGGCACGAAAACTGGGCAAAACCCACCTGCACCTGCCCCAGGGCGATTTCTGCCCCGCTGCCAAAGCGCTGTTTGCAACCTACGGCTTCCAAGAAGGCAAGCTGGATCTGCGCATAGAATAATCAAAAACCCGTGGGAGAACCCCACGGGTTTTTTGGCAACGACCGGAAAACGGAAATTCATCTTAGGTGAATGACGAATGGTGGGTGGAGGATGGTGAATGGTGAATGGTGAATGGTGAATGGTGGAGGTATGGGCTCCGCCCATGGATTTGAAATAGAGTCAAATTCATGTTTCTCGAACTGTTTGCTTCCGTCTAAATCCACCTTTTCAATAGAAGTACAGGCTACCGAAAAGCCATGTCATTGCGAGGAGGGCGTAAGCCCGACGTGGCAATCCGTTCCAAAAATGTTTCGATTATATGGGAATTTCGTGTAAAAACGGTAGTTTTTGAGGATGCGGATTGCCACAGCCACAAGTGGCCTCGCAATGACATTGCGTAATATGTTGTCCCTCTCATAGTACGAAATTATTCCTAATACTGGAGCCTTTGGTTGCGCCAAACTGTTCGGTAAATTTCTGTATATTTTTCTGATTTCCGAAAAGATTTCTCCCTGTTTTGGGATCTATAATCATAGGAACGTTCCAAGCAAAAGGAGGTGGGGTAGTGACCGATGAAAAATTGCTGTTATTAATTCAAAAACGGGAGCAGGAGGCGCTGCTTCGCCTGCAGGAGCGTTATGCAGCCTACTGCCGCAAGATCGCCTGGTCGCTGCTTCGGGATGAGCAGGCAGTTTTGGAATGTCTCGATGACGTCTGGCTCTCCCTCTGGAACAGTCCGGAGCTGCCCCGTGACCTGAAGGCATGGCTGGCAAAGGTCACACGCAATGCCGCCCTTCAGCGTATCCGCAGCAGCGAGGCACAGAAACGCAGCGGCTGCACGGTCCTTCTGGACGAGCTGGCGGAGTGCATTCCCGATCCTCTGCGGCAGCAGGAGACGGAAACGCAATGGCTGAAGGAGCTGCTGGAGAACTTCCTGCGCACCTTGAAGAAAGAGGAACGCTATGTATTTCTGCGCCGTTACTGGTACGGCTACACCATCGGGGAATTAGCCGCAGAGCTGTCCTGGCGGGAGGCGAAGGTCAACAGCCTGCTGTACCGCCTGCGGCAGCGGCTGAAAGAATGTCTTCAGAAGGAGGGATACCGATTATGAATGAATGGAATTTATTTGAAGCCCTGGGCGAGATCGAGGATCCCCTCCTCTCGCCGCCGAAACAGAAGCACTTCCACTGGAAGAAAAACGGCCTCCGTGTGGCGCTGATCGCTGCGGTGCTGAGCCTTCTGGCGGGGACAGCTTTGGCGGTGGGCATCGGCGTGGGTGTCCGCTATGGGGAGCAGACCGTGACCCTGGAGGGCATTTCCCTTTCTCAGGATACGCCGCAAAACCTCAGCTACCAAACAGCGCAGATCCAATATGAGCTCCACACCGTCACCACCTCTACCCAAAGCTACCTGACCCAAGCCCTTACGGATGCCTGGGCGCAGCACAGCGGCGAGGGGCTCTACGACCTGAAAAATCCCGACGGGAGTCTTCGGAATTTCGGCACCGTTGCCGAAACGGAGCAATTTTTCGGCATCGACCTTATGGATAGTCCCGAGCTGTCTAACTTGATCCGAGGTGTTTATGTGACCATGGTAGTGGCAGATCCGGCGCAGGCTGCCGAAAATGATGGACAAGGCACACAGCTCTCTCCCGACGGTCTGCTGATCTATCTCTCTCTGCGCCGGGGGGAGCTGTCCGATACCGCACTGGATGCACGATTGGTCAGCGAGGCGGGGATCACGGTCTTTGTCCCCCTGACAGATGCCTTTATCCAAAGTCAGAAAGAACAGACCCTCTATTCCCACGACAGCGCTTTTACGGAGAGCGGTCTCATGACCGCCGAGGGCAAGAGTCTGCTTCTGCTGGAAAACAGCGACACCTATCTGGGGCAGGTGGGCTATGCCGCCTGGTGCGACAATGGCCTGGGCTATCTGGCGCACCTGAAGACCTATCCCCAAGGCTATGCCACACCCCTGTCCCTCTTAGCCCCTCTGCTGGGGCGCATCCACTGAGAAAGGAGCGAAATTATGAAACGAATTTTTGCCCTCTGCCTGCTTTTAGCGCTGCTGCTCAGCGCCTGCGGCGAAAGAGTTCCGGCCTATGAGCAGCCGGAGACCTCCGTGCCCACAGATCCTCTGCTGCCGGTGGAGATAGAACCCACTGCGCAAATGCCGGAAATTTCCCAACCCAATGATGTGCAGTCCGTTCCCAAGGACGACTCTGTACTGCGCCTGGAGAGAGCTATCGTTTCGGGCTATGCCGCCGGAGAGGCTGTCTACTATGCCACCTATGCTTCGTATCTGGTGCGCTATGACGAGGAGAAGGATCGCATGGAGGCCTGCTGCCGTCGGGAGGGCTGTGCTCATGCCGATGAGAGTTGCGGCGCCTGGGTGGGCAAGGATGTCAACGGCCTGTATTTTGCCGTGCGGGAGGATACGGCCTATTACCTGTGGGGAGAGAGTGAAGAATACGGCGAATACAGGAGCTTGCAGTTTTTCTCCTCCAACCTGGCCGATGGACAGCGCCGGGTCTACTATGATATTACCGTAGAGCCCGGGCAGCGGATCCTCCCGGGGGATCTGCTGGTCTGCGGCGACAGAGCCCTTTTGAGCTATGCCATCGGGGAAAATTATGAGGGGAATGTACCGCGAAGCAAGATCCAGTATATCCTGGCCTTTGGCCTGATGGATGGGACAGTCACCACGGTGATGTGTCGGGAGATCCCCTATTTTACCACCTATGATCTCTGGGGTATGAGCGAGAGCCACCTGATCCTGGCCTATCATCATGGCGTTGGCATCGATTCCTACGGCAGCGTTGCCTCCAAGAATATCCCCAACTATGGCTACGACGAATATGTGCGGGATATCCACCGCTGGGTGCTTTTGGAGTATCCCATCGGGGAAAATGCGAAATGGTCGCAGCAAATTTGTGCCAGTGAGGCCGGTTCGGAGCTGGAACTTTTCAGCTACAGCAGCTTTTACGGCGGAAAGCTCTATTATCTTGCCAATTCTTATCTTAAGGTCTACGACCTCAGTACCCACAAAAACGAAACACTCTTCTATCTTCCCGGCATTGCAAATCTCTTCTGCGCTGACGGCAAGATTTTTTACCGCACTTATGCCAAGGAATTCTTCTACTACGATCTGACGACCGAACAGGTTGTTCAATACCAAAAAGAGTCCCTATGGGAGCAGTTTACCATTCTCTACGAGACCGATGACAGTTTTCTGGGAAAAAACGGCAGCTTCAACTGGCTGAAGATCAAAAAGGAAGATTTTTACGAGGAAAACTACGATGCCGCCATCGCCTATCCGTAAAAATAAAAGCATAGCCCCCCGACGGTCAAGCATAGGATGTACCACGAGACTGTTAGGGGGGCTAAAACTATGAGTAATCTTTACGCCGACATTGCAAAGCGGACGGGCGGCGACATCTATATCGGAGTGGTGGGGCCCGTGCGGACGGGGAAATCCACCCTGATCAAGCGGCTGATGGAGGAGCTGGTGATCCCCAATATTGAGGATCTCTACCGCAGGGAGCGGGCTAAGGATGAGCTGCCCCAGAGTGGCTCCGGCAAGACCATTATGACCGCCGAGCCCAAGTTCATCCCCGAGGAGGCGGTGCAGATCTGCCCCGACGGGGCTGCGACTTTGTCCGTGCGGCTCATCGACTCCGTGGGCTATATGGTGCCCGGTGCCATCGGTGCCACGGAAGACGGTATGCCCCGTATGGTCACCACGCCCTGGTTTGATCGGGAGATCCCCATGACCGAGGCGGCAGAGCTGGGGACGAAAAAGGTCATGGAGGAGCACTGCACCATCGGCATCGTGGTCACCACCGACGGCACTATTACAGATCTGCCCCGTTCGGAGTACCTGGAGGCGGAGGAACGAGCCATTCGGGATATGCAGGCCACGGGGAAACCCTTCCTGGTGCTGATCAATTCCGCTTCGCCGGAGCGCAGCGAGGCTCATGTCCTTCGGGATTATATTGCCCGAACCTACGCTGTCAGTGCCAAGGTACTGGACTGTCAGGCCCTGACCCAGAGTGATCTGAGGGAACTGCTGAAGGAGCTGCTCTATGCCTTCCCTCTGCGGCAGATGCAGGTCTTCCTGCCCCCCTGGGTGCAGGCGCTGGAGATAGCAGACCCTCTGAAGCAGGCACTCTATGAGGCGCTTCAGCAGAATGCGAAGAATATCAGCCGCCTGGCAGAGGCAGAGCCAGCGCTGGAAAAGGTGGCGCAGCTGGAGCAGATCTGCGGCTATCACATCGACGAGGTGGATTTAGGCAGCGGCACGGTCAGCTGTACGCTGGACTTTGACGAGGGACTCTTCTATCGGATCTTAGGCCAGAAAACCGGCTTCGAAATCGAGGATGACGGTCAGCTTCTGTCCCTGCTCACCGCCCTGGCGCAGATGAAGAAGCAGTATGACAAGATCGCCACCGCCTTGGAGGAGGTCAAGGCCACGGGCTACGGCATCGTCATGCCGGGGCAGGAGGAGCTTCACATGGAGGTGCCGGAGATCGTCAAAAAGGGCAGCGCCTACGGTGTCAAGCTGAAGGCCAGCGCCCCCTCCATCCATATGCTGCGGGCGGATATCAAGACGGAGATCAGCCCCATGGTGGGCGATGAGCAGCAGTCCGAGGAGCTGGTGAAGTACCTCTTGGGAGAGTACGAGGGCAATACGGAGAAGCTGTGGGAGAGCAATATTTTCGGCAAGTCAGTCTTCGAGCTGGTGAACGAAGGTCTCACCACCAAGCTCCGCCGCATGCCCGAAGACGCACGCTACAAGCTGAAGGACACTCTGACCAAAATCGTCAACGAAGGGGCCAACGGCCTCATTTGCCTGCTGCTGTAAACAGGAATTTATATTTGGTGAATAACGAATGGTGAATAGTGAATAATGGAGGTATCGGCTCCGCCGATTTATTTAAAATCAATGCGCAAAGCGCATACCTTCGCCATTCACCATTCACTATT
>JAZNVK010000084.1:0-8738 GCA_045592805.1 Faecousia sp. | reverse complement strand
GTCAGGGTCTTACCCTCGCCGATCATCCGTCCGATGATCAGTTCAAACTCCGCGAACATGGTCTGGCGGTACAGCGTGCCCTTAAACTGATCCAGGAAGTGGTTGATAAGATAGGCTCTCTCCTTCTTATCGATGGTCTTTGCCAGCAGATGCTCCATGAGCAGTGCCTCGTTGCAGGTGGAGGCCACCTCGGCCACGAAGATCACATAGTTGGCATCCAGCGGCTCCTGATGCTTGTTGGAGAGGTAGGAATGCAGAGCATGACCCATCTCGTGGGCCAGAGTGAACTGGCTGTCCAGGGTGCCGGTGTAGTTCATCAGGACGAAGGGATGGACTCTGGCACCGGCGGAGTAAGCGCCGGAACGCTTACCGGCATTCTCATAAACGTCGATCCAGCGGTTGTCAAAGCCTTCCTTCAAAATGGCACGGTAGTCATCGCCCAGAGGCGCCAGGGCTTCATAGATCAGCGCCTTGGCATCGTCGATGCTGCTCTTCTTGTCCACACCGGCCACCAGGGGGGTATAGATATCGTACATATGGAGCTCGTCCACACCCAGAAGCTTCTTACGCAGCTCCACATAGCGGTGCATCTTGTCCATATTCTTATGAACAGCCTCAATGAGATTCAGATAGACATCGGTAGGCACATTGGTGCGGTCCAGCGCTGCCTCCAGGGAGGAGTTGTACTTTCTGGCCTGGGCGAAGAACTGCAGCTGCTTGACCTGGGCGGAGAGGATGGCAGCGATGGTGTTCTTATAAGCGCCGTAGGTATGATAGAGATTGGTGAAGGCGCTCTTGCGGAGTTCACGGTCCTCAGACTCCATGTAGGAGATGTAGGTACCCTGGGACAGGGGGTGCTTATTGCCCTGGCTGTCTACGGCATCGGGGAAAGTGATGTCCGCATCGTTGAACATACCGTAGATGGTATCAGGGGCATTGGCCATCTCACCGGCGGCTGCCAGCAGCTTCTCCTCGGCGGGAGACAGCACGTGCTCACGGCGGCGGCGGACATTGGTCAGATAACGGCGGTACTTTTCCAGCTTGGGGCAGGCGGCATAGAAGCTCTCCATGGTCTCGTCAGAGACAGCCATGATCTCGGGAGTAGCGAAGGCGGTAGCTGCACCCAGCTCCACATAGGTACTCATCATCTTGCCCACCATGGCCTGATACTTGGACACACGGGCATCCTCATCGCTGCGGCGCATGGCATAGTTTGCCAGGGAGTCAGCGATCAGGTCGGCCTTCTCCTCCAGCTCCATATAGGCCAGCAGATTCTCGGCGCTGTCGCAGAGCTTGCCGGTAAAGGCAGTGAATTCGGGGATCATAGCCTTGGCCTTTTCCAGATCCTCTTCCCACAGCTCGTCGGTGGCATAAATATCGTGGATCGCCCACTTGTCCTGCTCGGCGATCTCGGATCTCTCGCGGATTTTCTTGGTCTCGCTCATTTGGTTACCTCCAAAATGTATTTTTGTTATGATAGCACATTTTCCGAATGAATACAATGATTTTTTGCTATATGACAGAAAAGGAGAAGCCTCTCGGCTTCTCCTTTTCTGTCTATGTACTCAGGACTCCACAACTTCCAGTACGTCCATGGGACATGCCTTGACGCAGATGCCGCAGGCGATGCACTTGGCAGCAGCAGGCATCTCAGGCTCGTACACCAGAACGCCGAAGGGACAGGCAGCCTTGCACTTGCCGCAGCCGATGCAGAGCTTCTTATTGATCATATAGACACCGGTCTTGGGATTCTGGGTGATGGCGCCCTGCTCGCAGGCCTTGGCGCACTTGCCGCACTGGACACAGGTCATGGGGCGAACCTTGCCGGCACGCTCGACGATCTGGACGCAGGACTTATCCGGATGGAACTCCTTATGGAAAGCCTCGGAGCAGGCGCGGACGCACTCCAGGCAAGCCATACAGGTAGAACCCTTTTTAACCATTAATTTTTTCATAGCATTTTCCCCTTTTTTTATTTGCCTGTTTATTATATCGCTTTTGTATCGATAAATCAATACCATTTCCGTTGAAAAAATCCCTGTTTATTTTTCTTACTTTCGCAAATACTACAAGCGCACACAAAAAAAGAGGAGGAATACCATGAAGCGATATTTCATTTTGATCCTTGCCGCCGTACTGATCCTCAGCTGTCTGGCAGGCTGCCGAAGAAAGGACAACACCGTCTCCACCAACCCCAACGGGATGATCGGTGATACCACCGAAAAGATGCCGAGCACCGCCCGTCCCTCTACCGAGGACACACAGCGCCCCTCCACCGAAGGCACGCAGCGTCCCTCTACGGAGAGCAGCACCCAGCCTTCCACACAGGACGATACCCAGGACAGCACCCATGGCAGCGAGGCGACCACAGGCTCTGACGGAGAAAGCACGGACGCAACCGGCGATGATGTTGTCGGCAGAGCACGCCGCACCCGTCCCCTGTTTCGATAATCAGACAAAATACCTGCGGCATCGGAGCAAAACGCTCCGCGCCGCAGGTAAGATTTTACACGAGTATCGCGATGCTCCTGCGAAAATACCCATTGTTTACATAGGGATCAGCAGAAGGGTATTGGCAGGAACCGTATCGCCCACAAGGTCATTGCTCTGACGGATGGCAGCCGTGGATGTTCTGCAGCTTTTGGCGATGTCCCAGAGAGACTCCGCCTCCTCAGTAAAGCGCAGGAGGAGGGAGGGCTTTCTTCCCTTTTCTTCCAACGGAACGACCTCGCCGCCACTGACGGCGTTCAGCTGATGCTCTGCGGTACTCTCCAGCCACAGTTCTACCGGCAGCTTCACCTTCAGAAGCCCTGCGCTCAGCGTACAGTAGGGTTCCCTACAAAGCAGCCGCTGCACACGGCAGTTGACATTCTCCATCAGAGGGATTGTCAGAGGCAGCGTCCCCTTCAGACGGCAGCTGCAGAGATTTTTCTCCCCGTCATAATACAGAACGTCGCAGCACAGCCCCTGCTCCAGAAGCATTTGGTCGCCCTCTCTGCGGCGGAACAGCTTCGTCGGATAGGCAGAGGCACAGAGCACAGAGGCTGCCTGCACCTCGGCCTGCAGCTCGACGGTCTCACGGAACTCCTGCTGATCCAGGCAGGCTGTCAGCTGCTGCTCCACGAGGCTCGGCTGCAGCGTCCCATCGGTGCAGAAGGCATCCTCAATGAGCACATAGTTGACGACACCGGTGGCCATGGTTTGTGCGCAGAGCTCCACAGCCGTGAGAAGACGACCGCCCTCCTGCTGATCCGGCTGCGTATCCGCTGACAGCAGGCTGAGTTCCGTGGCTAAATCACAATCCTCGATCTGACATTCCATGGTCACATACTGTGAAAAAGGCAGCGCCCAGCTATGGCAGAAAAGCTGCTCCTCCTCGTCCTCCCACAGCGCATTAACACGCAATTCGCCCTTGAATACTGCCTTATCCCCCACCGCCTTCTGCTCGATCACCAGGGGATCATAGGCGATTCTCATCAATTGCGCTGCCTCCGGCAGTTCCCGTGGAATGGGCAGCTCCTCCTGCAGAGAAAAGCGCTTCTCCCCCAGGCTGAAGGGCAGACGCAGCGGCAGCTCCGTCCGCTTCAGCTGCAGTGTAGGCGCAGGCTCTGACACATCGAAGCTGCGGCACTCCTTTTCTCCGTAAAGCCGTATGCTGCATTGCACGGTCATCCGCAGCAGGATTTTCCGTGAATTCAGCAGACGGGCATCGGCAGACAGCAGCCTGCAGGTGCAGAAGAGCCGCAGATTCTCAGCGTTTTCCTTCAGCTCCCTGCGAAAGGCGAAGGGTACTCTTGCCTTTACCGATCGAATTTCGCCCTCCGCTCCCTGATAGAGAACACCGCCCTGCACCTCTCCGGAAACAGTAGCCGCCTCGTTTGTTGTCTCCATGGCATAAATCAGCGGCGTGCCATAGGCCTGCAAAATCCCCACGCCGTCGGGATAGCTGTCGGGGATGATCAGATCCACCGTCTCCTCCTGCTCCCGTTCCTCCCAGAGGATCAAATTGGGATAACGGGAGACTTTCTCCTCAAACACAAGCTCCAAGTCCATCACTCCTTCTTCGTTATAGAACTATATACGCGGGTTGGGACAGGTTTATCCCTGTTTTTACGGCCGACGGGTATAGAAAAGGCCG
This sequence comes from Faecousia sp., assembly GCA_045592805.1. Taxonomy (GTDB): domain Bacteria; phylum Bacillota; class Clostridia; order Oscillospirales; family Oscillospiraceae; genus JAZOXB01. Next base: position 4,600 of record JAZNVK010000084.1, on the reverse strand, counting down.
CCGACCAGAAGGGCAATGCCCAAAAGCACCGTAACGAACTCCGAGCTGAACAGCAGCGACAGCAGCAGACCGCCGCCGCAGGCCATGATCACAGAACCGAACAATTCATTCTTCTTACACATAAAAAACCGCCCCCTGCTACCCTATGCGCAGGAGGCGGTGTACATGCTTTATTTTTGCTTCAATTCCCAGGGGTTGATTTTCTTTGCCTCTTCGTAGAGGCGGACATAGCTGGCATGGCGGCTGGGCTGGATCGCACCTTCTCGCAGCGCCTGCAAAACCGCACAATCCGGCTCCTTCAAATGGGCGCAGTCGTGGTAGCGGCATTTGCCCAGATAGGGGGCGAAGTCGGGGAAAGCATACTGGAGATTCTCCTTCACCGTCAGCTCCATCTGCTCCGTGTCAAAGGAGGAGAAGCCCGGTGTATCGATGACGCAGGTGCCGTCAGGCAGGCAGTACAGCTCCACATGACGGGTGGTATGGCGGCCTCTGCCCAGCTTCTCGGATACCTCCCCGGTGGGAATGGAGATACCGGCATCCAGACAATTGAGGATACTGCTCTTGCCCACGCCGGAGTTCCCGGTAAATGCCACCAGCTTGCCTGCGATGGCGGTCTTCAGCTCCCCGATGCCCTGCCCCGTCTCGGCACTGGTGGAGATCACGGCATAGCCGGAACTCCGGTAGATATTCGCCAGCTTCTCCCCATCCTTCAGGTCAACCTTGTTGACGCACAGCAGCACCGGGACGTTCTGCTCACCTGCAATGGCGCTGACACGGTCGATCAGGAAGGGGTCTGTGACAGGATTGCTCTCCGATGCCAGAATCACCAGCAGATCCAGATTGCTCACCGCAGGGCGGATAAAGCTGTTCTGACGGGGCAAAATCTTCTCCACCGTGCCGCCCTTTCCCTGACGGGAAAAGCTGACCAGATCCCCCACCAGCGGGGTGATGCGTTCCTTGCGAAAGATGCCTCTGGCGCGGCACTGGGTGATGGCACCCGAAGCCTCACGGACATAGTAAAAACCGCTCAGGGCCTTAACAATGCGGCCTTCCAAAAAATCACTCATAGCGCTTGTTACGGGGTGGCAGGCTCGGGCGTCTCATCAGAGCTTGTGGGATCCGCTTCGGTGGTATCCTGAATGGGTTCCTCCGAAGAGGGCTCTGTAGAGGGATCCTCGGCAGACTCCGTGGGAGGCTCGGTGGACTCCTCCGTGGACTCCGTTGTGGACTCTGTGGGTTCGGGACCCTTGGACACATCGATGATCACAATGGTTCCCTTCTCCACCTTGGACTCCGGCAGCTCACTCTGGCTGATGACATAGCCCTCAGGCACAAGGTCGTCGTAGACCTCGTTGATGGCATATTTCAACTCCGCAGCCTCCAGCAGCTGGATGGCCAGCTCCAGACTCTTGGTGGTCACATCGGGTACCTTGGTATTCTTACTGCCGGTGGAGATAAAGAGAACGATCTCGTCACCTTCGTTCAGGTCACTGCCGGCGGCGGGATTGGTACGGATAACCTGATCCTCCTCATACTCGTCACTCTCTTCCTCCTGGGAGGTGACCTTCAGACCGGTATTCAGCTGCTTCAGGCGCATCTCCGCATTGCTCTTGGTATCGCCGCGGAGGTCGGGCATCTTCTTCTCGCCCAGGCTGATATACAGGATAACCTCCTGCTCACGCTCCAGGCTCTGGCCTGCCTCGGGTTCGGTGCGAACCACGCAGCCCTCTTCCACAGAGCTGTCGATCTCGTCCTTGATACGGGTCTTAATGCCGATATTCAGATTCTGCAGAGCACGGATGGCCTCTGCCTCGGTGTAGTTCTCCAGGTCGGGCATTTCAACCACCTGTGCGCCCTTGCTGACCACCAGCTGAATGGTGCGACCGTTCTTGACCCTCTCACCGGCACCGGGAGACTGATCCATCACAACACCGGCCTCGTAGTCGTTGCTGTATTCTTCCACCACGCTGATGACATCCACGTCCAGGTCAGGATAATCCTCGGGGTCAATATCGTCCAGACGCTTGCCGATGAACTTGGGGACTTCTACCAGCTCGGAGTCGGAGGTGGATTCCTTATTGCCGCCCAAGGAAATACCGTCGGAGCAGGAAACCAGAATCAGGATCAGAGCGATCACCATCACCACCGCCACAGCGGCACAGACGGAGATGATCACCGTATTACGGCGCTTCTTCTCCTCTAATTCCTTCTCACGGCGGGCGCGCTGGGCTCTGCGTTCCTCAACGGTGCGGCTTTCGTTCATCTTGGCCGCTCTGGCGGCGGCATAACGCTCTGCCTCGGTACGGGGCATGCCGGGCTTGGGCTGAGGTGCAGCCTTAGGTTCGGTGGCCTGGGGCACATAGGAGGCGGATTGGGCGCCGAAGAGGAAAGTCATGGCAGGATTCTTGCGGAATTCTTCCATGTCACGTACCATCTCCGCAGCGGAGGAATAGCGTGCATCTGCCTCGGAGGTCATGGCATGCATGGTAATCTGCTCCAGACCCAGGGGAATACCGCTCATAAGATCGGCAGGCCGCTTTGCACCGCCGTTGATATGCTGAATGGCAACGGAGACCGGGGTCTCGCCGTCATAGGGGGTCTTGCCGGTGAGCATCTCATACATCACAACGCCCAGAGAGTACAGGTCGCTGCGGTTGTCAATTCTGCCGCCCTTGGCCTGTTCGGGAGAGATGTAGTGGACAGAGCCCAGCGCCTCACGGGTCAGGGTATTCTGGGCAGAGCCGATACGGGCAATGCCAAAATCAGCCACCTTGATGCTGCCGTCCTTGAGGATCATAATATTATGGGGCTTAATGTCCCGATGGATGATGCCGCGGTTATGGGCATGATCCAGCGCACGGGCGATCTGCATGGAGAAATGCAGGGTCTCCCGCCAGTTGAGGCTGGTCTTCTTCTGAAGGTACTGCTTCAGAGTGATGCCCTCGATGAGCTCCATGACGATAAAGTCCGCATCTGCCGCACGGGACACATCGTAAACGCTGACGATGTTGGGGTGAGACAGCATGGCGACCGCCTGGGACTCCGTGTGGAAGCGGCGGTGGAATTCCTCGTTCTTGGTGAACTCGTCCTTCAGCACCTTCACCGCCACCAGACGGTTCAGGCGATGATCCAGCGCCTTGTATACCACTGCCATACCGCCCACGCCGATCATCTCCACGATCTCGTAGCGGTTATCCAGTAATCTGCCTATGTAATTTTCCATAGTTTTTCCCTCACATATTCACGATTCGTGCCGATTTTTCGGCCGAAAACGGTAGTAATCCAAAGTATATCATACCGAAACCAAAAGCGCTGTCACATTATCGGGAGCGCCTCGATCCTTGGCGATCTCCACCAGACGCTGGCAGCAATCGTCCTTTCTGGCTCCATGTGCCACCTCAAACAGGATCTCCTGCTGAGACACCAGATTGCTCAGCCCGTCGCTGCACAGCAGGAAGCAATCGCCCTTCTCAGGCTGCAGCCAGTAGGTATCGGGAGTTACAGAGCCGGTAGTACCCACCGCACGGGTGATCAGATTGCGACGGGGATGCACCTTAGCCTCCTCCGGAGTAATCTCCCCACGCAGCACCATCATCTCTACCAGAGAGTGATCCGTGGTGACCCGACGGATCCCATCGGCATCAATATGATAGGCACGGCTGTCGCCCACGTTCAGAATCAGCGCACCCTTTTCATAGACCAGGCAGGAAACCAGCGTGGTTCCCATGCCGCTGTAGGCCTCGCTGATCTGCGAGTGTTCATAAACAGAGATATTGGCAAGCTTTGCGGCAGACAGGAACATCTGTTCCGTCTCCTCTCGGGTGGCATCACTGCGGAAAGAGCGCAGTACCTCCTCGGAGAACACCTCACCTGCCAGACGGCTGGCGACATTGCCGCTCTTGGCACCGCCCATGCCGTCACATACCACAGCAAGCAGCGCCGTATCGGATATTCGGTCGATGCGGAAAGCATCCTGATTCTGGGCGCGAACATTTCCCACATCGCTCAGACCCCAGGCATGCATCAGCAATCACTCCTTTCCGTTTTCTGTTCCTTTTCATATTTTCTGCGGAGCTGTCCGCAGGAGGCATTAATATCGCTGCCCAGGGTTCGCCGCACAGTGGCGGTGATCCCCTGCTCCTCCAGGCTCTTCTGGAACGCACGAACCGTCTGGGGCAGGCTGGGCTTCAAGGGACTTTCCTCAATATCATTCAGAGGAATCAAATTCACATGCGCCCCCATACCACGGAGCTTCCTGCCCAAGAGCTTGGCCATTTGGGGCGTGTCGTTGACATCACGGATCATGGCATACTCAAAGGAGATGCGCCGTCCGGTTTTCTCATAGTAAGCACGGCAGGCAGACAGAAGCTCATCTACATTCCAGCGCTTGTTCACGGGCATAATGTCATTACGGATCTCGTCACAGGGGGCGTGAAGCGACACCGAAAGGGTCAGCTGCAGATCCTCTTTTGCAAGATCCTCAATGCGGCGCACCAGGCCGCAGGTGGACAGGCTGATATGGCGCATACCGATGTTCATGCCCTCGGGAGAATTGACCAATTGCAAAAAGCGCAGCACATTGTCATAATTATCCAGAGGC
>JAZNVK010000083.1:0-3095 GCA_045592805.1 Faecousia sp. | reverse complement strand
GAATGGTGAATGGTGGAGGTATGGGCTCCGCCCATGGAATTGAAATTAAGTCAAATCGATGTTTATCGGCCTGATTGCTTCCGTCTAAATCCACCTTTTCAATAGAAGTACAGGCTACCGAAAAGCCATGTCATTGCGAGGTGGGCGTAAGCCCGTCGTGGCAATCCGTTCCAAAAATGTTTCGATTATATGGGAATTTCGTGTAAAAACGGTAGTTTTTAAGGATGCGGATTGCCACGGCCACAAGTGGCCTCGCAATGACATTGCGAAATATGTTGTCTCTCTCATAGTACGAAATTATTCCTAATACTGGAGGCTTTGGCTGCGGCAAACAGTTCGACAAATTTCTGTTTGACTTGCTGCGGACAGGATGTATTTTGCCTTAATGGACATTTTTAAGTTCCTTTGTGCTTAATATGTGCGGTTTATATAATTATATTATGGTAAATTAAAAAACTGTTGTGGTTGCGTAGTCTGTCGGTAGTGCCACGGGCGAACACGTGGGTTCGCCCCTACGGAGTTGATTGCCGGTGCGGTTGGTTTCGGCGCGCCCGGTGATCGCGCCCTACGGTGGTAATTGGCACTGCGTCCAACAGTTCGACAAATTTCTGTTTGACATACTGGGCAAAGGATGCCGTTTGACTTACTGCTCCTGTTTTCAAAGTCCCTGTGTCTAAATTAGTGCAGTTTACATAATTTTGTTATGGTAAATTTGCCGAGCAACTGTAGGTGTATTGCTTGTCGGCAGTGCCACGGGCGAACACACAGGTTCGCCTCTACGCCTTTGATTTGCGGCGCACCGATCGTTTCCCCCCGGGGGAGAGTAAAACCTGTCATAAGGAGATCATTATGAAAAAGAAAACGATAATCCTGATCCTGCTCTTGCTGGCTGCGTGCCTGGCGCTGACAGCCTGCGCTATGTCTTCTGAGGCTGAGGAGGGGATCCGTGCCTCTTTGGATGCGCTCAGTGCCGGAGAACAGGAGACGTTTGTTACTTATTTGCATCCCACCCTCGCCAAGGAGGATAACACAGAGGGACTCCGTGGCATGATCGCCTCTCTGGGCGGCCGCAGCGTGAACGAGATTTCTCTGACAAGTCTGCACATCAATAACGGCGTGGATGCAAGCGGTCGTTACCGCCAGGAGTCCGGTGTATGTCTGCTGCTCCTGGAGGACGGCGTGCAGATGCAGCTTCGCTATATTTGGCTTAGCAACTCCGAGGGAGAAGGCTTCTCTTCCTTCTATATCGATTCCAATGAGCCCGCACCTTCCACCGTCAGCCCCCCCATCTGAGACGCGCAAAGTATTCCCTGAAAACTACTTAATTTCCCGTATTGACCAACGGGAAAACAAGTGATATTATTATAATGTAATACAAAAAATGAGGAGGAATCCCACTATGAGTGTATTAACCGATCTGATCTATGGCGGCTCCAATGCCGTGGCCGGTCTGGTAGAGGGCGCTGTCAATGACGCCATCGCCAAGTACGGCGCAGACAAGCCCATCGCATTCCCCGATACCGCTTATTATTTCCCCACCATCTATGCCGCTACCGGCGTGAAGGTTGCCAAGCTGGGCGATCTGCCTGCCTGTGTCGGTGTCCTCAAGAGCCTCATCACCAACCAGGAGGATCTGGGCCAGGCTCTCAATGCCGGCCTTGCCACCGCTGTTGGCGCTGAGATCCTGGAGGGTCTGGGCTATGTAGAGGGCAACCCCTACGAGAACGAGGGCGGAATCGGCTTCGTGCCCGATCCCATCATCCGTTCCCTGGGCGTGCCCCTGGTCACCGGCGATATCCCCGGTGTTGCCGTTGTCCTGGGCAAGGCTGAGAACGCCGAGGACGTGGTCAAGGTGGTCAAGGACTACCAGTCCAAGGGCATCATGACCTTCCTGGTGGGCGACGTCATCGACCAGTGCGCCGAGGGCGGCGTGAAGATGGGTCTGGAGCTCCGTGTCATCCCCCTGGGTCACGGTGTCACCTCCGTCATCCACGTGGTCACCGTTGCTGTCCGTGCAGCCCTGATCTTCGGCAACCTGACCCCCGGTAACCTGGGCGGCCTCCTGGACTATACCAAGAACCGTGTCCCCGCTTTTGTCAATACCTTCGGCCCCATCGATCCCGTGGTGGTCTCTGCCGGTGCCGGTGCCATTGCCCTGGGCTTCCCCGTGGTGGTGGATATCGACCTGGGCGAGAACCAGGTGCCCGGCGCTCTGGAGTCCGTCTGCGACCACGAGCTCACCGTCAAGCGCTCCCTGGAGCTGCGTAATATCAAGATCAAGGCCAAGGAACTGCCCATCCCCGTCGCCTTTGCCGCCGCCTTCGAGGGCGAGATCATCCGCAAGGCCGATATGCACAACGAGTTCTGGTCCGGCAAGAATGCCACCGCCGAGCTGGTCATGATGGCCGAGAACGTGGAGGATCACAAGATCGAGCTCATCGGCAAGGATCTCTGCTGCGGCGAGAAGAACCTGGCTCTGGCTTACAAGATCGAGGTCTGCGGCGCCAAGATGCAGCCTGACTTCGAGTCCGTCATCGAGCGTAAGATCCATACCTGGTTCAACTACATGGAAGGTGTCATGCACACCGGCCAGCGCAATCAGGTGCGCATCCGTGTGTCCAACGATGCCTTTGAGAAGGGCCTGCGCCTGAACCACTTCGGCGAAGTCCTGTACCATATGATCATGGACGAGTTCGACGCTGTTGTGGATAAGTGCCAGATCACCCTCATCACCGACGAGGCCGAGGCCGCCAAGTTCCGTGACGAGGTTGCTATGCCCCGTTACGCTGCCCGTGACGAGCGCCTGGACTCCATGACCGACGAGTCCGTGGATCGCTACTATACCTGCATCCTCTGCCAGTCCTTCGCCCCCGCCCACTGCTGTGTGGTTACCCCCGAGCGGCTGGGCCTCTGTGGTGCCGTTAGCTGGCTGGATGCCAAGGCCACCAACGAGCTGGAGCCCAACGGTCCCTGCCAGCCCATTATTAAGGAAGGCTGCTTGGACGAGCGCACCGGCCGCTACGAGACCGTAGCCAAGATGATCAAGGAAGCCACCCACGGCGCCGTGGAGTCCGTCACCCTGTACTCCATCCTGG
>JAZNVK010000082.1:0-18074 GCA_045592805.1 Faecousia sp. | reverse complement strand
CCCAATTTGAAAAAAGGGGATCATCCAAAGCAGTTTCTTGCCTTGGATGATCTCCTTTTCGTTGTCCTACAGCTTAGGCTCGCTCTCTAACTTAATGACATTGTTCCCAGTGAAGACCCTGTTTTTTAGGTGTGCGCCCGGCATGGGCGATAACTTGGTGGTGAAAGTCCACTACGGACTCGGTAGCAGGAACCGTTAGCCAAAGGCAAGGGTGTCCATCGTGAGGTGGAATCTGAAGGAAGCCGGATTGCGGAGGTTGAAAGGTCCACCGCAGGGCAAAGTTTCGGGCCGACGAACAGAAACCTCATATAAGGCTGGATAGGGACGGACGACCCTGCGCAACAAGGAGAAGTCCAATGCTACCCGAATCCCTTACAGTAGATGAGGCGGTTGCGAGATGAAGGTTATCGTTCTTACCCGGGGAGGTCTGCGGGATACGCTCTAAAAAGGAGTAACCCACATCGAAAGGTGGTGGCTGAACCCGCAGAAGTCAGCTCTACCCATAGTACCGAAGAAATGGCTAATCACCAGGAAGGGAAGGGGTAGACGGTTGGAGACGGCTGACTAAGGAAGTAAATATCTGCGCTGACATCAGTTGCTCTACGGAGATTTAACGATTGAGGGTAGGCTGGAAGCCGAGAGTAGAAGTCGGAAATGACGAGCAGATATTAAGGGAAAACGTCTTAGGTCAGAACCAACCGAAACGCCGTATGCCGAAAACGGCACGTACGGTGTTGTGGGAGGACGGGGGTTAGTCACCCCCTCCTACCCGATCGGTTTGCAACGTGTCAGTCGGTATAAAGAAAATGTGATATATTTCGCATATTTGTCTTGACACGACTCCACTGATGTGATATATTTATCTCACAAGAGAGAAATATATCACATAAAGGAGTGTATTACCATGAAAAAAACAACCCGTATTCTTTCTCTGATCGCAATGGTTACCGCTACGGCCAGCCTGATTTTGACTCTGCTGGTTTACTTGCTGTCGCAGGCTTTCTGCGATGCCGCTATGGAGTTTCCTTTGGAAACTGTACTGTTCATGCCTGTCTTGCTCCTTGTAGCCGGCTCTCTGTTTTTTACTGGTAAGGCAGAGAAGCATTCCCTGCCACAGGTAATTTCCTTACTGCTTCTGTCATTGACCCTCGTTATTTCCGACTTGACGTGGGTGTCGGGACTGACAGACCTGCCTGTGGATCTCTCGGAGTCTGTTCGGGGGATGTACTTTTTCGGGTGGCTTCTGAGTCTGGTGTCTTCGATTCTCTGCTTGATATCTGCTGTGTTCCGTGTCATGCTTTATTTGTCCGATCCCCGGCGGAATCCTGTGAACCTCGAACAAAAGAATTTCTGGGGCAATATTGTTGGAGGTACGGCGATCCTTCTGGCTGGACTTACCGGTTTTTTTGACAGGTTTGAGGTTGTGCAGATTCTTAGTGTTTTGTTTGCTTTAATCGGTCTGTCGTTGTGGGTCTGGCAGATGAAAGTCAAGAGTGACTGCGTGGATGAAATGGCCCAGTATAATTTTGATAAAGCCAAGGCTCAAACCTTGAATATCATAATGGTGATTTTTGCAGGCGGTGCGATAACGGCAGGAATTCTATGGGACAGTGAAGTATCCTGGTTTCGTTGGTTGATGGACCGCGTTGAGGTGATTACAGTGGTTGAGTCATGTGTATTTCTGTTCCTTGGCTTGAACAGTATCCTCACTGGCATGATTTTCCGCAAGCTGGAGGCAGAGTGATATGCCGGTACTGAAAACAAAAATGTTCGAGCTGCGTCGGGCCATGAACCTGCAGCAGGCGGAGCTGGCTGAGATGGTCGGTGTCCGCCGTGAGACCATCGGCAAGCTGGAAAACGGCAAGTATAATCCGTCCCTGAAGCTGGCTATGGACATTGCGGCTGTCTTTGGCAAGACTGTGGAGGAAGTATTCAGTTTTGAAGAAGAATAATCTTTTTCCGGTTTGACACAAAGAGTACACATGAGCGCCTTATCATGTGGGTATCCAATCAAAGAAAAGAGGGAAACATGATGAAAACTAAGAAAATGAAGCTCTGTGCACGTCGAATCGCAGCCGGTGCAATGGCACTGTCGCTGGCAATGGCCGGTGTTGGCTGCGGTGATGACCGGATCGAACATGAGGATCAAGACGTACTCCATACCGTCTATCTGTGCACCGAAGTCCGGTATTACAATGAAGACGGGGTCAATTCGCCGTCCAATTCATAATGCATCACAGGCCGATAACTGTAGCGCACCTCAAATTTCACGCTGTTTCCGTCTTCTCCTATGGAGAGGATCGAATAGTCGATCAGGCGGAAGTCACGATACAAGTCTAGATTGATAGGCATCCCCCAGGCCATAGCATCCAGCGCAATCCGGCGGTGAAACTGCTCCGCATAGATCTGCACCGCCTCCTGAGCGCTGCCCTCCAGAGCGGCACTCCATACAGAAGCGTAGGAAATCGTTTCCTGTTCTGTTTTCGGCAGCTCCACAAGGAACACAGCTTCCTCATAATTCTCCCCGGAGAGATAGCGTACAGCCATGTTTCCATCGGGATCATACTCTAATCCCATGATACAATCAGCTACCATAGTTGAGGGATCAGGAACTTCGTAAGTCTTTTTGTAGGCAGCAGGATCGAAAATATTCTGCACGATAATATAGGGCACGTCGTTCTCACGCTGGCAGTAGACCACATATTGATCTTTTGCGCCCAGTACATATTGGAAGGTCTCAGAGATCCTGTTGCTCTCCCCATCGTAGAATACAGCCCAGTTGGTGGAGAGTCCCGTACCCGTTTGGAGGGTGAACTCATATACACTGGCGGTCAGGCGGATCTCCGTCGGCACCTTTATGACATTTCTCATCTCAAAAAGTACCGTTCCCTCCCGATCCGACAGGGTGTACAGGCCGTCCTCCAGTTTGGTAATATAAGGCTTCCTTGAGTCAGCATAGTCCGAGAGGGAAATGTAGTTCAGTTCCAGCGGCATCCAACTGCGTTGATATTCCTCCATGGCAGCCGAAGCCTCTTCCCAGGAGATATGCACATAGTCTTCATACTCCTCACTGCGGGAACGGAAGAAAGTGTTCTCCTCATTGGCCTCTGTGAGATTGCTAATCAAACCAATGTTCAGGGCATAATTTGCATCTACAGTGATTCGCTCGATCAGTTCTAATTTTCCGTCAATCAGATGATAATAGTCGTGGCCACCGAGACCGGCAGAGCCTGACCAATCTTTTTCCACATAGGCATTTTCGTACAGATGAAAACTGTAGCGTTCTCCGCCGGAGAACAGATGGACGATACTGCCTTCCTCAATGGTGTACAGATCAAAAATAAAGGGGCAATCCATTCCGCTTAGGATCAACTCATCCTGGCCGTTGCTGTCCAGATCCTTCAATGCGAAGCACACGTCGGATAATAGACTGCAGCGGCGGTACATATAGCTCAACTCCGGTTCTTCCGGTACCATGGAACGTTCATCATCGTTCCAGGGATAGGACTGAATCATATGATCCAGAATCTCCGCATAGGCCGCAGGCAACTGTTGCAAATCAACAGATGCCTCCCTATGCTCTGCCCGGCAAATGGTCTGGTCTTCCGGCAGTTCCTCCAAGGGATCGTCGACCACCTCGCCAAGGGAAAACCATTGTTTTTCCCGCTCTTGCAGCAGGAAGCGCCGATAGGTCACATATAGACCTTCATATTCCCCTATAGCATATGCCAGCTGGGGCTCGCCACCATAGGACGAGGGAAGGGCATAGCAGATCCAGCCCGCCACCTCTTTCCCATCGGTTCTGGTTTCCTCAACACCCCAATCAATCAGCGTGTGGTCTTCTTTGCTATCAATTTTCAGAGCGTAGCCTTTGACAGCTTCTTCCGCAGAACAATTCTCGGCCACCATATAATCGGGCGGCTGCAACTCCGTCAGCGATTTATATGATGCATACAGGAGGTCTGCAAACTCCTTCGCCGTCTGCCAGCAGAGGCTGATCTCTCCCCTTTCATAGCGGATCCAGTTCTTTTGGAAGGTGATTTTTGCTTCGCCGTCAGAGGAAGTCAGGATCGCACATTGTTCCTCTGTCGCCTCCTCTACTGCGTCTACCTGTTTCCAACTCTCAAGATCCAATAATTCCGCATAGTTCCGGGCATACCACCGAAGCTCCATGTGCAGAACTTCTTTCAAAGTTCCGTCATCTAAGCGCAGAGAGAGGGACATGCCTTGATCTCTGTCATACAGAGCATAGACCGCCTCCTGCGGCGTGGTGATCTGAGAATCGTCGGTGGCATCCTTCTCGGCGCCGGTGAAGGTGCAGCTTATGGCGATGGCGGTGATCAAAAGGACGGCGACGAGGGTGTAGATGGCCATTTTGGGCTTCTTGACGATCATGGTGATGCGCTCTTTGATATTCTTTGCGCTGCCGGTCATGGTTGTGGAGACGGACAGGAGCCTTGGCCGCTTTTCGCAGGTGAGGCGCAGGAGGGCTCTGCCGTAGGGCGCACGGTCGCTGTCGCCCAGGCGGCGCAGCACCGACTCGTCACAGGCCAGCTCCGCATCCTTCTGAGAGGCCAGAGCCGCCCACCATACCAGGGGGTTATACCAATGCAGCGCCAGGCACAGGCAGCGCAGCAGCGCCCAGAGGAAGTCCAGGTGGCGATAATGGGTCTGCTCGTGGACGATGGCGTAGCGGAGGGTGCTCTCATCCTCCAGGCAGGCCTCTGTCAGATAGATCGCAGGGCGAAACAGGCCGAAGAGACAGGGCGTATCCACCTGGTCGCTGACATAGACCGGCAGGCTGCAATTCTCTACCTCCACCGGACGACGGGAGGCACGGAGTTTACGGTGCATCCGCAGGTTCACCGCCGCGAACCAGATCCCTACCGCCACAGAACCGACGACCCGCAGAATCCGAAGGATTTCGGCTGCGGAAAGATTGATCTTATTATGAGAGTCAGTGGCAGCAGGCTCTGTGGGTGCTTGCGTCACAGGCTGCTGGGTAACAGGCTGCTGGGTGACGGGTGTTTGGCTTTGGGGAATTTGATCTTCCACCTGCGGCTGCCGAGTCTGATCGGGTACTACTATGGGGGCCTGATCCTGATCAGCAGACTCCTGATCCACGGCAACAACAGGCGGAGGGGTCTGTGCCTCCGTGGGAGCAAAATTGCTGACGCTGATCGGACTGCTGCCGATGGTAAAGGGCAGCAGAAGCCGCAGCAGCACCAGAGCCCAGAGACCGTACTGCAGCCGCAGAGAGATGCGTCCCTTCAGCAGCAGACGGAGCAGCAAAATAACCGCAATCAGCACGGAGGAGGAGATGATCCATTGAAGCATATTAAGTGCCTCCTTCCAGTTCCTTCAGCATGGCATAGAGCTCGTCAATTTCATTTTGAGACAGGGCTTTCTTTTGAGTCATGGCGCTGAGCATCAGGGATACGCTGCCCTTGTAGACACGGCTGAGAAAATCCTCGGTCTCCCGTGAAGCCGCCTCCTCCCGCTGCACGGCGGGAGAAAAGGTCTTTTTTCCGCCCTCGCTGCCGGTGGTTACAGCGCCCTTGCCCTCCAGACGGGAGAGTAAGGTGAGGGTGGTAGAGCGATTCCAGCCCTCTTTTTGCTCCAGCTTCTCTGTGATCTCACGGCCGGTGGCTGGAGAATGCTCCCACAGGCATTCCATCACGCTCCACTCCGCCTCGGTCAGCTTTTTCAGATCCGATCGCATCATATCAGCTCCTTTGTTTACATCTGTAAGCACAGTATAACACCATTGTTTACGTTTGTCAACAGTTTTTGCAAAAAAGCTGCCTTGCTTTTGTGCGAGACAGCTTTGCTTTATAAAATCAAGAATTGATCAAACCACTGCTTACACCCCAATAAAACTCGTTAAGGCGAACTGTGTGCGCCCGTAGCATAAGGTCAAACAGGAATTTGCCGAACAGTTTGGCGCAACCAAAGGCTCCCGTATTAGGAGGATTTTCAGGCCATGAATCAGGTATCAAATACGCAATGTCATTGCGAGGCCACTTGTGGCCGTGGCAATCCGCATCCTTAAAAACTACCGTTTTACACGAAATTCCCATATAATCGAAACATTTTTGGAACGGATTGCCACGTCGGGCTTACGCCCTCCTCGCAATGACATGACTTTTCGGAAGCCTGTTCCTCTATTGAAAAGGTGGATTTGGGCAAAAGCAAACAGACCGATAAACATTAATTTGACTGTGGTACTATGGGCATGGTTTTGCTCAAATATAAAGCTGCCTCGCTTTTTTGCGAGACAGCTTTGCTTTATAGGATCAGGTCGGCGGTTTGGGGGATGGACAGCTCCTCAAAATACCGCTGCTCCATGGGGATCCAGCTTTGGAAAAAGCGCTCATGGAGAAAGGCGGGGCGCTCTAAAATACGCTCCCTCTGCAGCTCGGGGTCTACAGTCAGGAATACACGGAGATCATACACATCCCCGAAATAGGGGTGCAGGCTGTAGGAGCCCTCGATGATGTTCAGCTGCTTGGGTGCGACGCTTATAGCCTCCTGCAGCGTCATGCTGCGGCAATCGAAGGGACGGTAGGAGAACGCCTCCCCCCGGCGCAGAGGCTCCAGGACCTCAAGGGCAAAGCGCTCATAGTCCACATTGCCTCCGGCCTGGGCGAAACGCTCCGGCGTGCGCTGCTCCGGGCGCAGGAAGAAATCATCCATCTGCAGCACATTGCAATCATAGCGCTCTGCCAGTTCTCTTGCCAGAGTGGTTTTTCCGGCGGCACAGTTGCCGTCAATGGCCACCAGCACGTGGCTTTTCTCAAGCAAAAGGCGGTCGATGGCAGCCAATAATTCTGCTTTCATGTTCAAAGCTCCTTATAGACGATAGGCATTCCCTTCACATGGAGGGGGTTGATCTGCAGCTCTACCAGGTCGCCGGGGCGGCACTCCAGATGGGAGACATCCACGGTGCAGTGGAGCATGCCGATGGCACCGATGACCTTGCATTTCTTGCCCTTGATGAGCACATAGGTGGCAGGGCGCTTCAGAATTCCCTTCAGGGCGGACAGGGCGGAACGGAGGCAATCCCGTTTGCGGCTCATGTCGGGCTTGCAGCTGACCTGAAAGCCGTGGTACCAGCCCACGGGGATGACGGCAATTCGGGTATCCTTCTTCGCCTTCCAGAGAGCGCCGTAGCCGGTGGTATGGCCGGCAGGAAGCACACGAACCGCCTCTACCTCCGTCTGCACATAGCCTACCGGCCGCAGACCGGCCGGGAAGGACATCCGCCCCAGAAGGGCAGAGCCCAGGCGCACGCCGTCCAGGTGCATCTCGGGATATTTCAGGAAAGCGGAGGAATTGCAGCAGTGGGCAACGCCAGTCTCAAAGCCTGCGGCGTGCAGGGCTGTGACCACCTGCATGAAAATATCAAACTCCTGACGGGTCAGTTCTTCATTGTTAAAAGCGCAGTTGAAATGGGTGTAGATGCCGCAGACCGCCAGATTCTTCATCTCACGGTAAACCTGCTGCAGCTGATCCAGCTGGGCAGGCAGGAAGCCGTAACGGCCCATGCCCGTATCGACCTTCAGGTGGATCTGGGCAATATCGGAGCGGTGGGCGGCGATGTCGTTGATGATGGCTGCCGTTTCCAGAGAGCCTACGGTGAGGATCACCCTCTGATCCAGAAGGCAGTGGAGGGTCTCCCGATCCCGGATTTCCCGGAGCATAAGGATAGTCTCGGTCTCAAAGCCGTTGGCTCGCAGCAGCTCTGCCTCCCGAAGCTCCGTGACGCAGAAGTGGTCGATGCCCTGACCGTGGAGCAGCTCTGCCAGAGGCAGCGCTCCGATGCCGTAGCCATCGCCCTTGATCACCGCCCAGATAGGCACCTGGCCGGCTCTCTTTTTCAGTTCCTTGATATTCCGCTCCAGAAGCTCACGGCTGACCACATAGCTGCTCATGGGGAAACCTCCTTAGTTTTCTTCTTTTTTCTTGCCCCGGTTCTTGATCATGTAGATCTTGGCGGCCAGACTCTTGTAGGCCAGCGCGCCCTTCTCCGCAATGAAATAGGAGAGCTTCTTGATCACATGGTCATACTCGCCCACAAACTCGGTAAAATCGCCGCCGAAGCCCTTCTTGAAGCGGTAGAGACCGTAGTGGGGGTTGTCCTCGGAAATATCGCCGGAGACACCACGGAAGTCATAGACCCGGCAGTTGTTCTCAATGGCCCACCGGATCATGCTCCACTGGAGCAGGTAGTTGGGCATAAGATTGCGGTGCTCATTGGAGCTGGCACCGTAGAGGTACCAGACCTTGTCGCCATAGAGAATGGCCAGGGTACCGGCAATGGGCTGACCCTCGTGGAAGGCCATATACAGGCGGCACTTGTCGCCCAGATTATCCAGCATGGCCTCAAAATAGGAGGCCGGACGGGTAGCAAAATTGTCACGGACACCGGTTTCCACCATGATGCGTGTGAACTCCGGCACCATTTCCTTGCCGCAGAGCTTGATCTCAACGCCCTTCTTCACCGCCAGACGGATATTGTAGCGCCACTTCTGGTGGAAGGAGGCCATGACCTCCTCCTCGCTTCTGCCGTTTAAGTAGAGGCGGAATACATACCTGGGCTGGATGGCCTCGAAATTCTTGCCGGTGTCACGGGTCTTGAAGCCCTCTTTTTCCAGCATTTGGGCAAACTCAGTATCAGAGGAAGGCACATCGGGATCGATTTTAATGACGTAAGCTTTCTCCTGCTTCGCCAGCACCTTGGCGGCCTCCATGAGCTCATGGAAGGTCTCGTGATCGTGCAGATCGCAGACAGGGCCACGGCAGGCATACATCATCTTCTTACGGACGATGGGCATTTTGCGGATCAGGAAGGCAATGGTACCCTTGATCTCTCCGTTTTCTCCACGGCAGATAATACCCTGCCAGGTCCAGGCAGGCTTCTGCTTTGCCCATAGGGTACTCTGGGCGAAATGCCCCTCGGGATGACGCTGCAAAAATGCCTCATATTCTTGTATATTCTTCTGAGAAACCAGTTCAGTCATACTTTCAACTCCAAAGCATAGTTTTACTTATACAGTGTAGCATATCCTGCACGAATTTGCAAGGGTGGTATTTTCCCACAGGGCGCTGCATATGCTGTTTTTGGACACACAGCGAAGGAGGTCTGACAGATGAGGGATAATCTACAGCAGAGGGCCTGCGATCTGGCTGTGTACATTATTGACAATCAATCCACCGTTCGGGGCGCTGCCAAGGAGTTCGGCATCAGCAAATCCACCGTACATAAGGATCTCAGCGAGCGGCTCCCCCATTACAATCGGAGTCTATATCAGCAAGTTAAGGTCGTTTTGGAGCAAAACAAGGCAGAGCGACACATCCGTGGCGGTTTGGCCACCAGAGAAAAGTACCGTCAGCGAGAAAAATAAGCAAAGGCTGCGCCCCTTCCTTCTGCCAAAAGGAGGGGCGCAGCTATTTCACTGATGGATATTACGACTTGAAGCACGCAATGCAGGGCTTTCGCTTATCTTCTCTTCGAAAAAAACCTATATGCTATCAGCACCATAACATAGCAGACAGCAAATATCCCAAGAGCAACAAAAGCGTTATCACCCGGCATGTCCCGATAATTGACCGTACCGAAGAAGGCATTGCAAAATGGCGAAGCTTGTCCTATAACAGTAGCTACTCCCCCAGCCTCCAGCGCAAAATACGCAAACAGGACAACAAGCGTGATTGATTTTGAACCCGTCAGACAAAGCAGCAGCAAACAAAGAGCGAAGGCAAATAGCTCCGCAGAGACACATTGCAGGAATACCTGCATACCTGAAAAGCTGATTGGCTGACCCCAGGCAGACCGCTGTTCCAGAATCTGGCGAAGATTATCATTCAGCAGCTCTCTTGTATGAAGAGCGAGGGGAACATTAAACAAAAGAACCACCGCCACCGTTAGAGCCGGTCGAAGAATCAACAAACGGGGGATGCCAGTTTTTAGGACATGCAAATACTCTTTTGATGGGGTGCGAAAGGTTTCCTCATACTGCATACTTGTAACAAACGCTATCAGCACAGCTGGAAAATACTGAATTGCAATATAGACCTTCGTCATAACCGCAAGATTTACACCCTGCTTCACCACATCCACCAAGTAGGGTGTCGGCCAAAAGAATAGAGCAATATAGTACAAAACGCAGAACACCATCGGAAAGCGAATGGTTTTCAGGTCTACCCGTAAGATCCCTAACGATTTCATAGGCTATCCCCGGTCAGGTACGTCCAGATATCCTCCGTAGATGCCTTAACGGGCGTTCCTTCCGTCGGCGTCTCTTCTGCAACAAAATGGTAAACAATTCCCGTTCCGTCCCGGTGCTCTGAAAGAATGCGATATTCTTTCAGCCACTCCGGTCTGATTTGACAGCAAAGCTCGTACAGCTTACAATTCAGCAAAGAGCAATACGTTCTATAAGAACCGTGAAATACAATTTTTCCCTTTGAAAGCATAAGAACATTATCTGCCAAAGACTCCATATCGTCCAGAATATGCGTAGACAGCAATAGCCTTCTATCCGCAAACGCATTTCGAATTACCTCGTAGAAAGCCATACGCTCCCTGGGGTCGATGCCGGCTGTGGGCTCGTCCAGTACAGTAAAGGGCGTATTGCCCAGCAGAGCGGCAGCAATTCCCACGCGCTTTTGTGTCCCTAAAGAGCAAGCCTTAAACTTACTTTTGAGATACGCAGTGATGTTTGTTTTATCCGCAACTTCCTGCACTGCGGCTATTTGTGCTTCCATAGATATTTTTTTCTCCGCTGCAACAAATTGCAGAATATCCTGCACCTTCATATAGGGATAAATCGAAAAATCCTGCGGAAGGTAGCTCACCTTCGAGGAAAAATCAGTGTCCACCGGAGTACAGCCGTCCAGCGTGATACTGCCACTGCGCGGTTTCAAAATTCCCAGCATATTTTTAATCAGTGTCGTTTTTCCGCTGCCATTTTCTCCAAGGAGAATCGTGATTCCCGGCCGCAATTCAAAGCTCACATCGTGAAGTACCGTCTGTTTTTTCCGGTAGCCGAAGGATATATGTTCAATTTTCATGGTTCACTCCTCCGACACTAATAGTTGAAATTGATGATCCCATAGTCATGGTACATCACCGGCATCATTCCGGTATCATAATGATATGTGAGAATAAACAGTTTTTTGGGGCGGAATTCTCCATTGATCACATTTCCGCTATGACCATCCAAATAGCATCCCAAAGAATTCGCAAAATCAAGGCGCTCCTCGATATTCACAGACTCATTATAGGCGCTCATGTACACTGTCACATCCCCGTACTGTACCTCCCGGAAGAAACCGGAGAACAGAAGGAAGGAGTCAGAGATACCAGAAAAGCAAATCCCCTCTTCCGTTTTTCTCTGCTCCAGATTGGATATTACCGTCATATGCTTCGTACCCGTCACAGTTACATAATAGTCATGAAGCACATTATCATTTGCAATCTGTGGCAGTAGCGCTACACACGGTGGGAAAGCAGCTGTTCCATCTTCACAGGCAAAAATATCCACCAAATGCCCACCGGCAGCATAGAACACACGGCCTCGATATTCTGCATGGAGTGAGAATTCATCTTCCGTCGGCAAATGCTCCTTTTCCACAGTTACCCTGTCGCCATTGCGCGTATAGGGCAGTTCTATGCCGTTTATGGAGAGGACACATTCTTCAAAGGCTCCGTCGATCTTCAAAACCAGCTTGTCTTTGCTTTGGCGCTGAATTATGATATCGCAATCAACCGCACAGGGGCTTCCAATGTCCACATTGGCCTCGTAGGAGCTGATATGGTAAGCAGCAGGGCGGTAATTCGTTTCGACACACTTCGCGCCGTACTCCGTCGGGTATACACTAAAATAGCCAAGAACGCTGCTGCCAAGGAGTGCAAGGCTGCAAAGAAAAACAGCACCTGTTCGAAGCCTCCTTTTTTTGCTTACAACGAGCATCAATCCGACAAACAGAGACAGTGCCAGAAGCAGCGTGTTCGTAATGCCCAACCAGAAAAAGGCGTTTTGACTTGCTCCCACATAGTCAACGAACCAGCCGTGGGGAAACGGCGAATTCAGAGAAAAGAATTGTGACAAGGCATTGGACGTCTCCCAGCTCGCGCCGAATTTTCCAAATACGAGCCAGGAAAGAAAACCTTCGTTTAGATAGCTGAAAAGTAGCATATACGGCAAAGCAAGCAGATAAATATAGTAATGCTTACAAAGACTTCCGCAGAAAAAGCCAAAACTGATCGACAGGGACAGAATCGCGAAATATCGCATCAGCACCCAGCTCAAGCTACGGAAAAAATACAAAACCGATACCTTTTCGATCAGCGCACCGGCGCAAACAAAGCCAACAGGGAGCAGAAGGGTCAGACATGCGCAGGAAAGTAATGCGCAAAAACGCCAGAATAGTAGCTTATTCCTTGGCATAAGACAGCCTTCCTCCAGCAAACCGGGGATCTGTCCAAAATAAACCGCGACCGCAAAGAAAAGAACCGCATAAAACACTTCATAGTAATTGAAAGAATCCTCTAAAAAAGCATAATATCCGATCCACTGTATCGTACGGCTGCTCTGATAAAAGAACAAAAACAGGAATACCACTGCGTTCAACAGCATCGCAATTTTGAACACCGGTTGCGACAGAATCATTTTTCTGTTAAAACGATATCTTTGCACAAACGCCCTCCTTTCCTTTTTCAGCAAGGAGCCAAAATGGCTCCTTGCTTATTTACAACTACGTTATTGAGCAATTGAAATCCTTCCGATCACACCTCCATACCTGTCTTATGTTAATTTTAATATAGCATGATTATATTTAGTTGTCAATAATTCCACGTAATCTTTTCTTGTATTTTCAGCGATGCAATCCGCCATCTATTGTGCGGAATGACGGAAATGGGAAGGAGGGCGGCTTTGTTTTTGTGGGTTTCAGAAAACTTTAAGCTCCCTCGCATTCTTCTCTTGACTTTAGCTCGCTAATACGCTACCATATTACCAAACTAAAACCAAGGAGGAATTTCCCATGAAAAAGTTTATGATTCTTTTGCTGAGCCTGTGCCTGCTGCTGAGCCTTTTTGCAGGCTGCGGAAAGACGGACGGTCCGGATTCTGAGTACGTAAAGGACAAGGGCAAGCTGATCATCGGCATCACCGATTTTGCGCCCATGGATTACAAGGATGACCAGGGCAACTGGATCGGCTTTGATGCAGAGCTGAGCATCGCCTTTGCTGAGTACCTGGGGGTAGAAGCGGAGTTTATCCAGATCGTCTGGGGCAACAAGGAGATGGAGCTCAACGACAAGGGTATTGACTGCGTCTGGAACGGCATGACCCTCACCGACGGCGTGAAAAAGGCCATGAGTACCTCCCTGCCCTACTGCGGTAACTCCCAGGTTGTGGTGGTGAACAAGGCCGTTGCCGAGCAGTATCAGACCCTGGACAGCCTGCAGGAGCTGAAGTTCGTAGTAGAGGACGGCTCTGCCGGTGCAGAGCAGCTGGATGCCCTGGGCATCAGCTACATCGCCGCCGAAACCCAGGCCGATGCCCTGATGGAGGTGGCTGCCGGTACCTCTCAGGCCTGTGTCATTGACCTTCTGATGGCAGGCGCTACCATTGGGGAAGGCACCTCCTATCCCGACCTGACCTACACCGTCAGTCTCAACGAGGAGGAGTATGTGGTGGGCTTCCGTAACGGCTCCGATCTGACGGAGATGTTCAACACTTTCTATAAGGAAGCCTGTGCCAACGGCACGGTGCAGGAACTGGCGGAAAAGTACGGCGTGCAGGAAGCCGTGATCCTGCAGTAAGCCATGTTTGAGACGGTCGTACGTGCGCTCAGCGAGGGATTTCTCAAAACGCTGGAGCTCTTTGGGCTGACACTGCTGGGTTCCCTTCCCCTGGGTCTGGTGATCGCCTTTGGCTCCATGAGCCGCTTCAAGCCCCTGCAGAAAGCAGTGCGTGCTCTGGTGTGGATCGTCCGTGGTACGCCCCTGATGCTGCAGCTGCTGGTGGTCTACTACGGCCCCGGCCTGCTCTTCGGGCAGAATATCTGGGGCGGCGGCACCTCCGGCCGATGGATCGCCGCCGTCAGCGCCTTCGTGCTCAATTATGCCTGCTATTTCTCTGAGATCTACCGTGGGGGCATTGAGGCCATTCCCAAAGGGCAGTGGGAGGCAGGTCAGGTGCTGGGGCTGAAAAAAAGGCAGATCTTCTTCCATATCATTCTGCTGCAGGTGATCAAGCGCATCCTGGCGCCCATCTCCAACGAGGTCATTACCCTGGTCAAGGACACCTCTCTGGCTCGGGTGATCCTGGTCTACGAGATCATCTGGGAGAGCCAGAGCTTTATCCGCAGCGACGGCCTGATCTGGCCCCTGTTTTTCACGGGTCTGTATTACCTGGCCTTTACGGGGCTTTTGACCCTGCTCTTCGGTTATCTGGAAAAAAAGCTCCAATTCTTCCGTGTTTAAGGAGGTTGACCATGGCATTTTTAGAGATCAAAGGCTTAAAAAAGCAATTTGGCGACCTTCGAGCCCTGGATGATATCTCCTTTGAGGTGGAACAGGGCAGCTGCCTTGCCATCATCGGCTCCTCCGGCGGCGGCAAAACCACCCTCCTGCGCTGCCTGAATTTTCTGGAACGGCCGGATGAGGGGCAGATCTATCTCAACGGCGCTCTGCTCTACGATGCCGCCGACGATAAAAAGCTGAAGGACGAAGCGCTGCGGCAGAAACGGCTCCATTTTGGGCTGGTATTCCAGAATTTCAATCTCTTCCCCCAGTATACAGCGCTGGAAAATGTCAGCCTGGCGCTGCGGCTGACCAAGGCAGCTCCTATGGAGGAGATCCGCAAAAAATCCGTCGCCCTTCTGGAACGGGTGGGACTGGGACAGCGCCTGGACAGCTATCCCCATATGCTCTCCGGCGGTCAGCAGCAGCGTGTGGCCATCGCCCGTGCTCTGGCAGCGGAGCCGGACGTACTCTGCTTCGATGAGCCCACCAGCGCATTGGATCCGGAACTGACCGGGGAGGTGCTGAAAACCATACGGGCGCTGCGGGAGCAGCATATCACCATGGTCATCGTCACCCACGAGATCGCCTTCGCCCGGGAGGTGGCAGACCGGGTGCTGTTTATCGACGAGGGCATGATTGTGGAGCAAGGCGATGCCAAGCAGGTCATTGATGATCCACAGCAAGAGCGAACCAGAAGTTTTTTGTGTTCCTTCCAAGTCCGCTGAGTTTTCAGCGGACTTTTTGCCGAAAAATATGCACAAATATTCCCGAAGCAAATTGTGCAAAGAAACGATTTTCGAAAAACAACCAAAATTTTTAGGAAATCCGAAAAATTTTTTGATTTTTCGGTTGATAATTTGAATCAATTGACGTATACTTATATTCATAAAAGGGTGAAAACCCCAAATTTGACAGGAGGTATTTCCATGTACGATCGCACTTACAACTTCTCCGCCGGTCCCGCAACCATGCCCGAGGAGGTTCTGGAAGAAGTCCGTGACGAAATGATGAACTACAAGGGCTCCGGTATGTGTGTGATGGAGATGTCCCACCGCTCCAAGGTCTACCAGCAGATCATCGACGAGGCCGAGCAGGATCTGCGTGATCTGATGGGCATTCCCGACAACTACAAGGTACTGTTCATTCAGGGCGGTGCAACCCTGCAGTTCTCCATGATTCCCATGAACCTGATGAAGAACGGCAAGGCCGTGTACATCGAAACCGGTGCCTGGTCCAAGAAGGCCATCGCCGAAGCCAAGAAGGTGGGCGAAGACATCGTAGCCGCCTCCTCCAAGGACAAGAATTATACTTACGTCCCCGACTGCTCCGATCTGGACATTCCCGAGGATACCGACTATGTCTACATCTGCGAGAATGAGACCATCCACGGTGTCACCTGGCAGAAGCTGCCCAACTGCAAGGGCAAGACTCTGGTCTCCGACCAGTCCTCCATGTTCCTGTCCAAGCCCTGCAACGTAGCGGACTACGGCATGATCTATGCCGGCGTGCAGAAGAACGTGGGCCCCGCCGGTATGGTTGTGGTCATCATGCGTGAGGATCTGATCCGTGACGATCTGAAGGATCTGCCCGTGTATCTGCAGTACAAGACCCATGCCGATGCCGGCTCCATGTACAACACTCCCAACTGCTGGGCCATTTACGTCTGCGGCAAGGTCTTCAAGTACCTGAAGAAGCTGGGCGGTCTGGAGGCTATGGAGCAGAAGAACATCGAGAAGGCCAAGATCTTCTACGATTTCCTGGACTCCTCCAAGCTGTTTAAGGGCACTGTGGTCCCCGAGGATCGCAGCCTGATGAACATTCCCTTCGTCACCGGCGATGCCGAGCTGGATGCTGAGGTCATTGCCTACACCAAGAAGGCCGGCTTCGAGAATCTGAAGGGTCACAAGTCCGTGGGCGGCCTCCGTGCCTCCACCTACAACGCCATGAGCCTGGAGGGTGTACAGGCCCTGGTGGATTGCCTGAAGAAGTTTGAGGAAGAGCGTCAGTAAGGCGCTCCCCTCTGGATAAATTGGATGAAGGAGAGTAATATTATGCGTATTCTTGTTACCGACGGAATGGACAAATCCGCCATCGCCGCCCTGCAAGCACAGGGCAATGAGATCGTAGAGCAGTATTATGAACCCGATCAGCTGGGCGCAGCCCTGCGGGAATTTGACGCAGTGGTGGTTCGCTCCAAGACCAAGGTCCGTGCAAAGCACATTGACGAAGCCCAGGGTGGCAAGCTGAAGCTGATCATCCGCGGCGGTGTCGGTGTGGACAACATCGACGTCAAGTACGCCGAAGAAAAGGGCATCACCGTCCGCAATACCCCCCGTGCCTCCTCCCAGTCCGTGGCAGAGCTGGCCATGGGTCTGATGTTCTCCTGCTGCCGCTATATCTCCATCGCCGGTCACACCATGCGTGAGGACAAGTGGGAGAAGAAGGCTTACGGCAAGGGCATCGAGCTCAGCGGCAAGACTCTGGGCATCGTGGGCTTCGGCCGTATCGGCCAGGCTCTGGGCAAGATGGCAAAGGCCATCGGCATGGATGTCATTGCCTTTGATATCTTCCACATTCCCGGCATTGAAGAGCAGATGGGCATCCCCTATGTGGAGATGGAAGAGCTGCTGGCCAAGTCTGATTTCATCAGCGTCCACGCTCCCGCTGTGGACGGCGGCAAGCTGATCAGCGCCGAGAACATCGCCAAGATGAAGGACGGCGTGGTCATCATCAACACCTCCCGTGGCTCCAACTGTGACGAGGCCGCCCTGCTGGCTGCCCTGGAAAGCGGCAAGGTTCGTGCCGCCGGTCTGGATGTCTATGCAGAAGAGCCCTCTCTGAACAAGGCCCTGTACTCCCACCCCATGGTCTCCTGCACCCCCCATATCGGCGCAGCAACCCAGGAAGCACAGAAGCGCATCGGCTCGGAGATCGTCTCCATCATCGAGAATTTCGGCAAGTAATCCGGGCAGCTTACCCCTGCCCCACCCATACATAAAAAGGAGATCTGATTATGAACGCATATGTTCAGCGCACCATTGAGGGTGTCAGAAAAAAGTACGCCAATGAGCCTGAATTTGTTCAGACTGTAGAAGAGGTTCTGGGTTCCCTGTCCCCCGTGGTGGACAAGCATCCGGAGTATGAGAAGGTGGATCTGCTGGGCCGCATGGTCGAGCCCGAGCGTATGTTTACCTTCCGTGTGGTTTGGATGGACGACAACGGCCAGTTCCACACCAACACCGGCTACCGCTGCCAGTTCAACGGTGCCATTGGCCCCTACAAGGGCGGCCTGCGCTTCCAGCCCAATGTCACCCCCAGTATCATCAAGTTCCTGGGCTTCGAGCAGACTTTTAAGAACTCCCTGACCGGCCTGCCCATCGGCGGCGGCAAGGGCGGCTCCGACTTTGATCCTGCCGGCAAATCCGATGCTGAGATCATGCGCTTCTGCCAGAGCTTCATGTCTGCTCTGTACCGCTATATTGGTCCGGACATCGACAAGTCGGATCGTAGCCATGTCGTTCTGTGAGCCAAGGAGT
>JAZNVK010000081.1:0-11973 GCA_045592805.1 Faecousia sp. | reverse complement strand
CATCTCCAAGCTGGAAAACCGCCGCGTGGAGAAGGTCGAGGATGTTCTGAACCTGGGTGACATGACCTGGGTCAAGTTCATGGGCTTCGACGAGAAGGGCCGTGCAAACTTCAGCCGCAGAGATGCCCTGAAGGAAATCGCAGAGTCCGAGCAGTAATTTTATCAAGACAATGCCTCAGATGCAAAAAAGCATCTGAGGCATTTTGTATGCCGGAGGAAGTGCGCGAAACGGAAATTTATCGTTGGAACGGATGCACCATGGTAGGGACAGGATATATCCTGTCCGAAACCCATCGTTACAGGAAAAGCCTGTCGTGATACGAACAGGGTCTTGCTTGCGCAAGACGGGCAAGGCATGCCATGCCCCTACGCCATCATACAAAGTGCTGCGCTAAATTTCCGCTTACAGCACATTTTCAACGTTGTTGTAATTTTGTCTAAAAAATGACGTTTACTTTTGTTCCGAATGACGAAAAATTGCGGATATGACAAAAGCGGTGGACAAAGGTCCGGTTTCTCAGTATATTGAAAGAGTAAAATTACAGAAAAGGAAGGATCTCCCTATGAGTGAAAAACGAAGACTGATCATTGACTGTGACCCCGGCCATGATGATGCCGTAGCGGTGATCATGGCGGCACGGAACCCCAAGTTTGAGCTTCTGGGCATCACCACCGTCCGTGGCAATCAGACCGTGGACAAGGTGACCACCAATGCTCTGAACCTCTGCCAGTACCTGGATATCGATGTGCCCGTTTGCAAGGGTATGACCCGTCCCATGGTACGGGAAGGCCCTCCCGTGGAGGAGCGCCTCCATGGCGAAACCGGTCTGGACGGCCCCGTGTTTCCGCCCCTGACCAAGCAGCTGGATCCCCGTCATGGTGTGGACTTTATTATCGAGACCCTTCTGGCCTCCGACCGTCCCGTGACCCTGGTACCCACCGGCGCTCTGAGTAATATCGGCATGGCCATCCGTAAGGAGCCCAGGATTCTGCCTAAGATCGAGGAGATCGTCCTCATGGGCGGCTCCTATCAGCACGGCAACGTGACTCCTGCGGCGGAGTTTAATATTATGGTGGATGCGGAGGCTGCCCATATTGTCTTTAGCTGCGGCAGACCGGTTGCCATGATGGGTCTGGATATCACCCGTCAGGTGCTGTGCCATCCCGGCATCGTGGAGCGCATGCGCCATGTGAAGACCAAGGCGGGCAAGCTCTTTGTGGAGCTGATGGAGTACTTCTCCATGACCCAGAAGCGGGTCTTCGGCTGGGAGGGTGGCCCACTCCACGACCCCACCACCATGGCTTACCTCATCGATCCCGATTGCATCGAGACCCGTGCCATGAACGTGCAGATCGACATCACCGGAGGCCCCAGCCACGGTCGCACCAACTGCGACTTCTTCGGCCTCCTGAAGGAAGCCCCCAAGAACGCCAAGGTCGCCATCGGCATCAACGTAGAGCGCTTCTGGGACATCGTAGAAGAGAGCCTGAAGATGTACGACCCCCTCTAAGACAAAGAAATGACAGAGCTGCGGAACAAAAAAGTTCCGCAGCTCTTTTTCGCAGATAGGAAGAATTGATAGCAGAGGGGTGTAAGAGCAGGATACATCCTGTCCTGCGATACTACCCCAATTCTACCGTACCCCACAAAACAACAATTATCCCTTTCCACGCCACTGCTTGAATCTGTTGCTTTGATGAGCATACAATATTCACTGAAGATATGATTTGAGAGGAACGCTCTTGCAGAAGACTGCAAGAGCGTTTGAGTGGTTTATTGCCTATAAAGTATATAGGATCTGTTGTTCTTATAACAAAAGATCTCGATACAATCAGGAGAAAGTGCGGTAAACTTGAATAATGATTTTGTGCTGTTTTCGTCATTTTCTTTGTATAGAAGAACTGTTCCGTTCTCAATTCGGTAATAATCTCCGTAACTAAACCAAGGAAGATCGTAATTAATGTGTCCGTCATCTTTCATTGTGAAATAATAGCCATCGCCCTTCCATGTCCCACATAAAAACTCTCGAGCTATCCAATGTGTTGCGAGAAGCTGCTCTGCTGCATCTTCAAAATAGAAGATTTCCACAAGTTTTTCCACATTATCCTCTTGATTTACCCACCAGCCAAAACTACTATTATGTACATGTATTAATGTGAGGTACTTTTCACTGTCCGCATATGGATTAACGCATTCGAAGTATTTGTCCGCTTCGCTGTATTTTCCTGTATGGTACAGGGATTGGCCTTCAAGATAAATAATTTCAGCAAGAGCATCCAGGCAGTCCTCTACATCGCTATAGTTGCGGATAGAAGAAAACTTCTCGTAGGCTTGGATGTATTGCTCATCGTCTGCCAAATCAAAAGCCCACAAGTACTGTGTTTGATACATCATTTCCTTAGCACCGTCATAGTTGATATTAAACAACTGGGAGAAAATATAATAGGCGGTATCAAAGTCATTTTTCTCTTGGAGCAAATAGATTCCTTTTCGAAAACGAATGTCGTGTATTACTTGCGTGGAGTCGCGGTAGTCTGCAACAATTAATGAGGCTATAATATCTGTGGCACCATCAAAATCGTTGGCATCCGCAAGCTGGATCGCATGGCGGTAATTCGCCTCCATTGCTAACTCCTCTGCATTAAGATAGCCGGAAAGAGCTTCAAAAGCGGTATTTGCCTCCACATACTTTCGCTCAGACAGCAGTTTTCCTGCGTTGATATAGTCCAATAACGCAGGGTCGTGCAGTTTGGTGATCGCTGGGATAAAGAGCAGATGTTCAGCCTCCTCAAAATCTCCGTTTTGAGCATCTGATTTGGCTGTTGAATAGCAGCCGTAGTATCCGCCGACAAGAGATGCAAGAAGTAGGATGAAACATATTACAACAATGAGAACGATCTTCTTTTTGGACTTCTTTTTAACAGGTGGTGCCGGAGGGTCTTCTTCATGGAGGGGGACATCGCTAACAAATGGTTTCAGATTATATGGCGACAGTTTGATGATCACATCTTGCATAGAAGCATAACGATCTTCTGAGTTTAATGCCATACCAACGTTTAATACTTCGACAAAGGTGTCGTCGACTAAGTTTTCTTCCGCACCATCGTGCTCCTCGTCAAAGCGAGAGAGAGAATTAACCGGATGCTTACCGGAAGAAACAAAGGAAAGGATGGCACAAAAAGAATATATATCAGATAGATTCCCGGCGGGCGTTCCTCTGTATATCTCAGGAGCGGCATAGCCGTTAGTGTATCGATCGACCTCAGCTGATGTTGCATCTTTCAAAATTGCACCATGTGAACCAACATAAATTGAGTTGGGAGACACTTGGAGATGAGAATTGCCATTGTTATGCAGATCACGCAATTGAAGAGCAATGGGAAGAAGCATAGATACTGCATCATTCGCCCCAACACCGTCAGGGTATACCGCCATATATTCACTTAGTGTGAGATCTTTGTGTTCGACTACAGGGGTTATTTTCATCTTTCTTTTCCTCGACCTTCTAATACATATGAGGACTAAAACTCCAATCGCACAGGCAGCAAGAGAAATGATTGCTATAGTAATCCAAGGAAATGACGGTTCTTCTGCAGGGATAGGAATAGAATGGTCTGACATAAAAGATTTCAGCTCACTGATCTCAATTGCACCAAAAATACCTTGAGAATCATTGATTCCATAAGTGTTGATACCAACAACTTTGCCGTTAGCATTAAACAACGGCCCTCCGGAGTTTCCGGAATTAATAGCAGCATTGATCTGCAATATTTGTACAGGTGTACCATAACCGGATACGGTTACTTCCCTGACAGCACTCACAATTCCGTCGGTGATTGTTGCATCTTCACTCGTATGCGCTTCTTTGTCGGATAAATGATCAGCAGCTCCAGGGTATCCGACGGCATAGACAGCTTCTCCCTGGCGAGCCCCATCTTCGGAGAATAATAGAGATGGCAGAGACACGGGATAAGCGAGCCTTAGAATGCACATATCTTTTTGGTCAGTATAGGCAATAATAGTTGCGCTGACAGTCTCATCCTCATTGAGCCAGACAGAAATACTATAAGGGGTGCCCTCGACAACATGATAGTTTGTAGCGATTAGTGTTTCATTGATATCGCTTTTAATTACAAATCCGGAACCCGTAGTGTATCCCGTCGAATATTCTGCTAAAATGCGGACAACAGATTCTGTTGCTTTAATAACAGGGGAGGGGACTGAAGAAGCGGAGCTAACAGGGAGCAACAAAGAAAAAGCTAATAGAATACAAGCAGAAATACATATTATTTTTCTCATTACAATCCTCCTTCGACAATATTTCTTAATTATCATTATATTAACAAAACTGCTTTTGTCAAGAATGTTACGAAATGAGTTGCAATATTAAGAATAGAATATTGACATTAACAAGGCAGAATTATCGAAAAAGATGTTATTCCAGGGAGGGTATAGGCTGACGTGTGAATCCCTTATTCAAAGTTTGAAATTCGCAGAAAATGTTATAATATCGGAACATTTTGAGGATACGGATTCCCACGGCCACAAGCCTCGCAATGACATTGCGTATTTGATACCTGATTCATAGCCTGAAAGTCTTTCTGGCACGGGAGGCTTTGAGTGCAGCAAACAGTTCGGCAAATTTCTGTTTGACGGGATATATATTCCAAATCCGTGCCGGAGGCACACCTTCGTCATTCGTCATTCATCCGTCATTCACCACAATTCATCCACCATTCATCCGTCATCCACCACCATTCATCCACCATTCATCCGTCATTCACCACAATTCATCCGTCCTCCTTCCGGTGGACGGTGTTTTTTACGGGGATTTTGGCATTTTCAACAGGGCGGGGGAGTATTGGGGCTCTTCATGGCTTCGAAATGGGCGAAAAATGTTTCTGATTCTTCCTAAAAAATATGTAAACGCTTACTTTTTCGAATTTTCTCCCTTTCGTACAAAAATTATTGAAAATTTTTATGAAAAAACACAAAAAAGGTCTTGACATTCACGGATGCGTGTATTATAATGAACGGGCTTGCGTTAGGGGAGAACTCTGCGTAAGTACTGCGATGATGCAGGAGATTGCGTGTAAAAGCGGTAACTTCTGCGGAGTATGTCCGGTCATCGGGCGGCTGAGGCAAGATTCGT
Organism: Faecousia sp.; assembly: GCA_045592805.1. Lineage (GTDB taxonomy): Bacteria > Bacillota > Clostridia > Oscillospirales > Oscillospiraceae > JAZOXB01. The sequence goes on along the minus strand of JAZNVK010000081.1, from coordinate 6,820 downwards.
ATGTGGCGTATATCGCCGCTATGGAATTGCAACGGTCGGCACAAAGTCGGCCTTTTTTCATGGAAGCGGAGTGATACGCACGGTTAAGCGTACATGAAATCAGCCTCGACCGTACCCAGAAAGACAACGAGATACTGAGTACGTTAAATTCAAGGAGGAAACACCAAAATGGCAAACACCATGTTCAGAATTCGCCTGAAGGCTTATGATCATCAGCTCATCGACTCTACCGCTGAGAAGATCGTAGAGTCCGCAAAGCGCAACGGCGCTACCGTATCCGGCCCCATCCCCCTGCCCACCAAGAAGGAAGTCGTCACCATCCTTCGTGCTGTTCATAAGTACAAGGACAGCCGTGAGCAGTTCGAGCGCAGAACCCACAAGAGACTCATCGACATCCTGAACCCCAATGCCAAGTGCATCGAGGCTCTCCAGGGCCTGGATCTGCCCGCCGGTGTCGAGATCGAAATCAAGCTCTGATATACATTATTATAATATTGTATATTAAGCAATAAACCCCAGCGTCCCCTGATCGCTGCCGAGCGATCCCGGGTCAAGTTGGCAAACCAATGAGTGCCCAATGCTTAAGTTTGTCAACCAATAACCTAAAATAAGGAGTAAACAAGAAATGCAGAAAGCAATCATCGGCAAGAAAGTGGGCATGACCCAGATCTTCGATGAGACCGGCCGTGTGATCCCTGTCACCGTTATCGAGGCAGGCCCCTGTGTCGTCGCTCAGAAGAAGACCATTGAGAACGATGGCTACTCTTCCGTGCAGCTGGCTTACGGCGATGTCGCCGAGAAGAAGCTCAGCAAGCCCGAGATGGGTCATCTGAAGAAGGCAGGCATCTCTGCCAAGAAGCACCTGAAGGAATTCAAGCTGGACAACACTTCCACTCTGGAAGTCGGCGCTGAGATCAAGGCTGACGTTTTCGCAGCCGGCGATCACATCGACGTCACCGGCACTTCTAAGGGTCACGGTTTCCAGGGCTCTGTTAAGCGCCATGGCACCCACATCCAGAAGAAGTCCCACGGCGGCGGCCCCGTCCATCGTCACTCCGGCTCCATGGGCGCTTGCTCCACCCCCTCCCGTATCTTCAAGGGCAAGAACATGCCCGGCCACATGGGTGTGGAAACCGTTACTGTTCAGAACCTGGACGTTGTGAAGGTCGACGCTGACCTGAACATGATCGTTGTCCGTGGCGCCATCCCCGGCCCCAAGGGCGGCCTTGTCTATCTGAAGAGCACTGTCAAGACCATCAAGATCGCTAAGGGCGATGCCGGCATCAGCAAGAACCCGCAGAAGGCTTCCGGCCGTAACCCCCAGAAGGCTTCCGCCAGAGGCTAAGGAAAGGAGAGTTAAACTAAATGCTTAAGACTAATGTTTACGACATGAACGGCAAGCAGGTCGGCGAGGTTGAACTTTCCGAGGCTATCTTCGGTATCGAGCCCAATGAATCTGTTGTTCACGATGTAGTTAAGAACCACCTGGCAAACTGCCGTCAGGGCACACAGTCCGCTCTGACCCGTGCAGAGGTTTCCGGCGGCGGCAAGAAGCCCTGGAGACAGAAGGGTACCGGCCACGCCCGTCAGGGCAGCACCCGTGCTCCCCAGTGGACTCACGGCGGTATCGTATTTGCCCCCAAGCCCAGAGATTACAGCTACACCCTCAATAAGAAGGTGCGCCGTCTGGCTCTGAAGTCCGTCCTGAGTGCCAAGGCTCAGACCGAGAATCTGGTCGTCATTGACGAGATCAAGATGGACGAAATCAAGACCAAGAAGTTCGCCGGCTTCCTGAGCGCTGTCAACGCTGACGGCAAGGCTCTGGTCGTTACCGCCGAAGTGAACGAGAACGTCGTTCTCTCCGCCCGTAACATCCCCGGCGTCAAGACCACGTTTGCAAACCTGATCAACGTTTACGATGTTCTGAATGCTAAGAAGCTCGTCGTTGACAAGGCTGCCCTCGAGAAGATCCAGGAGGTGTTCGCATAATGAAGTCCGCATACGATATCATCATCCGTCCGGTCATTACCGAACAGTCCATGGAAGCAACCGATCTGAAGAAGTACGTCTTCTACGTTGCCAAGACTGCCAACAAGACTGAGATCAAGAAGGCTGTCGCTGAGATCTTCGGCGTTGAGGTCGAAAAGGTCACCACCATCAACATGGATGGCAAGGCAAAGCGCCAGGGCAGATATCCCGAAGGCCGCACTGCCTCCTACAAGAAGGCTGTCGTTAAGCTGACTGCCAATTCCAAGACCATCGAATTCTTCGAGGGTATGGTCTAATAACCATCTCAATTAAAGGAGTGTAACGCAAAATGGCGATTAAAACTTACAAGCCTTATACCCCTGCACGCCGCGGCATGACCGTGTCCGCGTTCGAGGGCGTAGATAAGAAGGCAAAGCCCGAGCGTAGCCTGGTTGAGACCCTGAAGAAGCATTCCGGTCGCAACAGCTACGGCAAGATCACCGTCCGTCATCGTGGCGGCGGCAACAAGCGCAAGTACCGTATCATCGACTTCAAGCGTGATAAGCTGGATATGCCCGCTATCGTTGAGCGCCTGGAGTACGATCCCAACCGCAGTGCTTTCATCGCTCTGGTGAAGTACGAAGACGGCGAGCTCCGCTACATCCTGGCTCCCGTTGGTCTGAAGGCTGGCGATACCGTCCTGTCTTCTGCAGAAGCCGACATCAAGCCCGGCAACTGCCTCCCCATTGCCAACATCCCCGTTGGTACCGTGATCCACAACATCGAGCTCCAGCCCGGCTACGGCGCTCAGCTCGTCCGCTCCGCCGGCGTTGCAGCTCAGCTGCTGGCCAAGGAAGAGAAGCTGGCTCAGGTCCGTCTTCCCTCCGGCGAGATGCGTTATGTCCGCCTGAACTGCAAGGCTTGCATCGGTCAGGTTGGTAACATCGACCACGGCAACATCCACATCGGTAAGGCCGGCCGTACCCGTCACATGGGTATCCGTCCCACCGTCCGCGGCTCCGTGATGAACCCCTGTGACCACCCCCACGGCGGTGGTGAGGGTCGTGCTCCTATCGGCCGTTCCGGTCCTGTCACTCCTTGGGGCAAGCCTGCTCTGGGTTACAAGACCAGAAAGACCAAGAACCGCACCGACAAGTTCATCATCAAGCGCAGAAACAGTAAGTAAGGAGGAAATGAATAATGAGCAGAAGCATTAAGAAAGGCCCGTTTGTTGCTCCTGAGCTGTATAAGCGCGTTGAAGAGCTCAACAAAACCGGTGAAAAGAAAGTGCTGAAGACCTGGTCCAGATCTTCCACCATTTTCCCCTCCTTCGTCGGTCATACGATCGCTGTCCATGACGGCCGTAAGCACGTTCCCGTCTATGTGACAGAAGACATGGTTGGTCATAAGCTGGGCGAGTTCGTTCCCACCAGAACGTTCCGCGGTCACTCCGGCTCCAAGACCTCCAATTCCAAGTAAGGAGGAGACGAAAACATGGAAGCAAAAGCTCATCTGAAATACCTGCGTATTTCTCCCCGCAAGGTCTCCATCCTCTGCGACCTGATCCGCGGCAAGGATGTCAAGACCGCTTGCGCATATATCATGCAGACCCCGAAGGCAGCTTCCGAGCCCACGCTCAAGCTCCTCAAGAGTGCGATCGCCAATGCCGAGAACAACCACGGCATGGACGCTGACAAGCTGTACGTGTCTACCGCTTATGCCAACCCCGGCCCCACTCTGAAGCGTGGCCTGCCCAGAGCAAAGGGTAGATTCAACCGCATTCTCAAGAGAACGACTCACCTCACCATCGGTGTGAGCGAGAAGGCTTAAGGAGGTTACTATGGGACAGAAAGTTAATCCTCATGGATTGCGCGTTGGCGTGATCAAGGACTGGGATTCCCGTTGGTACGCCCGTAACGAGAAGGTCGGCGACCTGATCGTTGAGGACTACAACATCCGTAAGGATCTCAAGACCAGACTTTATTCCGCAGGCATCGCTAAGATCGAGATCGAGCGCAGCAATGCCCGTGTTAAGATCAACCTGCACTGCTCCCGTCCCGGTGTTGTCATCGGCAAGGGCGGCCAGGAGATCGAAAAGCTCCGCCTGGAGCTGGAGCAGAAGCTCGGCAAGAGCGTTGCTCTGAACATCGTCGAAGTTCGTAGCCCCGACCTCAACGCACAGCTGGTTGCTGAGAACATCGCTGCTCAGCTGGAGAAGCGTATCTCTTTCCGTCGTGCAATGAAGCAGGCTATGCAGCGTGCCACCCGTCTGGGCGCTAAGGGCATCAAGTGCTCCTGCGGCGGCCGCCTGGGCGGCGCCGAGATCGCTCGCAGCGAGTCCTACCACGAGGGTACCATCCCCCTGCAGACTCTGCGTGCTGATATCGAGTACGGCTTCGCTGAAGCAAACACCACTTATGGCAAGATCGGCTGCAAGGTATGGATCTACAAGGGCGAAGTCCTGAATTCCACCCTGCGTCAGACCGCTCCTGAGGCTCCCCGTCGTGATCGCCGCAACGACCGTCGCAATGACCGTCGCCGTGACGACCGCCGTGGCGGTGAGCGCAGACCTTTCAACGGCGAGCGCCGTCGTGACGACCGCCGAGAAGGAGGTAACCGCTAATGTTAATGCCCAAGAGAACAAAGTTCCGCAGAGTTCAGCGCGGCCGTATGAAGGGCGCTGCTTCCCGCGGCAATAAGGTATCCTACGGTGAGTTCGGCATCCAGGCTGTAGAGCCCGGCTGGATCACCGGCAACCAGATCGAAGCGGCTCGTATCGCAATGACCCGTTACACCAAGCGTAGCGGTCAGGTCTGGATCAAGATCTTCCCCGACAAGCCCGTTTCCAAGAAGGCTCTCGGTGTCCGTATGGGCTCCGGTAAGGGCGCTCCTGAGTACTGGGTAGCAGTTGTAAAGGCACAGAAGGTCATGTTTGAGATCGGCGGCGTTTCCGAAGAGGGCGCTCGTGAGGCTCTGCGTCTCGCACAGCACAAGCTGCCCATCAAGACCAAGATCATTGCCAGGGAAGAGGCAGTTTCTGAGAATGGTGGTGAATAATGATGAAGGCAAAAGAACTCAGAGCTATGGAAGTAGCTGAACTGGAAAAGAAGGTAGCGGACCTGAAGAAGGATCTGTTCTTCCTGCGGATGCAGCACGCATCCAACCAGCTGGACAACCCCGTCAAGATCGCCGCTGTCAAGAAGGACATTGCCCGCATCAAGACTATTATTCGTGAGAAAGAGACCGCAATCTGAGGTGGTAACGGAAAATGAGTGAAAATACCAGAGCTTTCCGCAAAACCAGAGTTGGTCAGGTCGTCTCCGATAAGATGGACAAGACCATCGTGGTTGCTATTGAGGATAGCGTGCAGCACAAGCTGTATAAGAAGATCGTTAAGAGAACCTACAAGCTGAAGGCCCACGACGAGAACAACGAGTGCGGCATCGGCGATACCGTTAAGGTGATGGAGTGCCGCCCCCTGTCCAAGGACAAGAGATGGCGTCTCGTTGAGATCATCAAGAAGGCTGAATAAGGAGGTCGACAACTAAATGATTCAACAGGAAACTTTTCTGAAGGTTGCCGACAACACCGGCGCTAAGGAAATCAAGTGCATCCGCGTACTTGGTGGCTCCAAGCGTAAGTTTGGCAACATCGGCGATGTGATCGTCGCCTCCGTTCGCAAGGCAGCTCCCGGTGGCACCGTGAAGAAGGGCGAAGTTGTTCGTGCAGTCATCGTCCGCAGTGCCAAGGGCGTCCGCCGTGCAGACGGCACCTATGTTCGTTTCGACGAGAATGCCGCCGTCCTGATCAAGGACGACAGAAATCCCCGCGGCACCCGTATCTTTGGGCCGGTTGCAAGAGAGCTTCGTGACAAGGAATACATGAAGATCCTCTCCCTGGCTCCGGAAGTCATTTAATTAGGGGGTACGTTTGAATGAACATTAAGAAGAACGATACCGTTATTGTCTTGTCCGGCAAGTCCAAGGGCAAGAAGGGCAAGGTTCTGACCGCTATGCCCAGCGAAAACAAGGTCATTGTCGAAGGCGTCAACGTTGCTACCTGCCACATGAAGGCTCGTAGACAGAACGAGGTCGGCGGCATTGTCAAGCGTGAGATTCCCATTCGTGTAGACAAGGTGCAGCTCTACTGCTCCAACTGCAAGAAGGGCGTCCGTGTCGGCTTCAACGTAGACGGCGACAAGAAGGTTCGCGTCTGCAAGAAGTGCGGCAAAGAAATCTAAGGAGGAGGAACGGTACCATGGCAAGACTGAAAGTTAAGTACAATGAAGAGATCGCTCCTGCTCTGATGCAGAAGTTCCAGTACAAGAGCGTTATGCAGATCCCCCAGATCGCTAAGGTTATCGTCAACGTTGGTTGCGGCGAAAGCAAGAACAACGCCAAGGAAATCGAAGCCATCTGCAAGGATATCGCCACCATCACCGGCCAGAAGCCCATCACCACCAAGGCTCGCAAGTGCGTTGCGAACTTCAAGGTCCGTGAAGGCGAAACTGTCGGCGTGAAGGTCACCCTGCGTGGCGACAAGATGTGGGAGTTCGTGGATCGTCTGTTCAACGTGGCTCTGCCCCGTGTCCGTGACTTCCGCGGCATCAACCCCAACTCCTTCGACGGCCGCGGCAACTATGCCATGGGTCTGAAGGAACAGCTGATCTTCCCCGAAATCGAGTACGATAAGGTGGACAAGATCCGTGGTATGGATATCTGCATCTGCACCACCGCTACCACCGACGAAGAAGCAATAGAGCTGCTGACTCTCATCGGCGCTCCCTTCTACGCTTAATTGGAGGTAGTAAACTATGGCAAGAAAAGCAATGATCCTGAAGCAGCAGGCTGAG
>JAZNVK010000080.1:0-11198 GCA_045592805.1 Faecousia sp. | reverse complement strand
CGATCCGACTTCACCCCCATGGTCGGCATGACCGTTTCCGTGGCCGTTGCTGTTGAGGAAGCAATGAAGTAATTACAGCTTTGTAATATCCGATCCCCCGGCTCTTTTTAAGCCGGGGGATTTTCCAATTCCTGTTTCTTCCTCTCAGGAAGGAGATTGAAAATGACAAAGGAAGATATCACTAAGTTTATTGAAATCATGAGAGAAGTCCGCGAAGCCTGGACTCCCGAAGCGGTGGAGGAACAATACGGAGATTGTGCCACACTGAAGGAGGCTCTACATAAGCGTATGTCCAAAATGGATACATTCCGAAAATTCGTTGAGGAAACAATGAAGTAAACTTTTCTAAGGCCAAATGCCCTCCGCAACCGTAATTTGCGGAAGTTCCAAGGATTCTTGCTTGATTAGGCCGTCTTTATTTGCTATATTTCTCTTGCAAACACGCAAGGAGGATAAAAGATGAATTTTAATGAACGTCTTATCGCTGCCCGTAAATCCAAGGGTCTATCACAAGAAGCCCTGGCGGATGCTCTCAGTCTCTCCAGACAGGCCATCTCAAAATGGGAGACCGGTGATTCCAAGCCGGATCTTGATAATCTAATTGCCTTATGCGAGCAATTAGAGATTGGCATCGAGTATCTATGCTTTGGACAAACGGCAACTGTACCGCCCCCTGAGAAAAAATCACCTTCTCCCCGAATTCGTACTCTGGTAATAACAGGTATCGCTGTCGTCAGTATGTTCCTCGGCCTGGTCATAGGCTATATGCTCCCACGCAAGACAGAGCTTTCTCCCACGGAACAGAATTCCTTTGCCATGGTCAATTCCCTATCGGTCATCGAGGCTACCGTCTGCTATGATCATGAAAGGAACGCAACCTTGCTCAGCTTTATGACGAATCAGATACTTGAAAACTCGGAAGTCATTCTCCTGGTCGAATACGATCATTTCACCGAAACAAAACAAGTAGCCTGCACATTAAATGACTATAGCTATTCTGCAAATCTGTATTTGCTCCCCAACTGCGTTTATCGTGTTACAGCAGCAATTGCGTACAACGGTGAGCAGAAGCTAATACCCATTATGGATGTTTCCGTAGATGATAACCACGGTTATGAATATACCCATTTATGGGAGGAATAAATGTTTTTGCCAGGAATGAATGACAGCTACTGCAGCAAAAACATAATTTATGATACTGAAAACATCAGTTGGCGAGGCTACCGTAACTTAGTAAGGTCTTGCATTCCCCTCTTGGCTGTGGTATGATGAAAAAAACGTCAGAAAGAGGATTTCCTATGAAGAAACTGATTGCGGTATTCCTGGTTTTCTGCCTGTGCGCCGGTCTCTTTGCCTGCGGCACGATGGCCGAAACAGAAACCTCTACCACTACGGAGGCCGAACCTACGGAGCCTCCCTCCCCCGATGCCTGGATCTACGGCTCCTGGAGCCACAGCGAGGCCGACGGCAAGGGCGATTCCCTGATGGACACTACCCTGCCCTGTTCCTTTACCTTTGATGAAAACAGCGTGTCTATGCTCCCCAATGGCAGCGAGACAACCGTTACCGGTACTTACACCGTTGACGACGTCTACATTGTCTGCCAATTTGAAGATCAGACCATCCGGCTGGAGTATCTGGATCAGACGCTGATCTACTCCGACAATCCGGAGTCCCGTTTCCTGATTTATTTCTACGAAGGCTACGATCCCGGCGGTGAGGAGGGCGGCGAGCCCATCACCATTGGGGAGGCCGAGTCCATTGCCCGGGATTATGCCCGCAGCTCTGCCTGCAGGAATAAGCTGCTGGACAGAGCCAACTGCCATAGCATGGAGTTTTTTGAGATCAGTTCTGTGACCACCAGCAATGGCAATAACTACCGCGTGACCATCAAGGGCAATTTCTTCGGCAACGATGATCACGGTGTGCTGAAAGGCCATTACGCATTTACCATCGTAGTCCCCGTCAGCAAGATCGGCAGAATTCTCTCCGGCAGTGTCAGTATTACGGTTACCGGCGCATGATCAAAAGCAGCACTCTCTGTACAAAACAGAGGGTGCTGTTCCCCTTTTTTTCGCAAAAATGCCAAAAATTCTCTAAGAATTCATTCTTGCATTGACTTTTGACCTTAATCTGATATAATGCCAGTGCAAGTATATCAAAGGAGGTGACCGCATTGTTCCGCAGAACCCTTAGAAAATTTATTCCCACCTACGCAAGTCTTCCCCTGCTGCTCTGCGGTCTGGGTCTTATGGGCTCCTTTGGCTTCGCCAAGTTGCTGCAGCGGATCTTTGCATTTGAATATATCGATATTACCATCGGTCTGGATGCCTACTTTGTCTTTAACGAAGGCTGGGTGCTGGTTTATGCGGAGGCCTTTATTTTCTGGCTGGTGACCTTTGTGATCACCGCGCGGCAGAGTCCCGCGGCGGCGGCTCGTCTGGCTACGGCGGATGTGCTGTCCAAGGCCATCTGTCTGCTGTTCTTCGTGTTTATGCCCACCACCAATGTACGTCCCGAATTGGAGGGCGGAGGCCTGTTCAATTTCGGTATGTGGCTGGTCTACTCCCTGGACACGCCCACCAACCTCTTCCCCTCTACCCACTGCTCCATCGCCTGGATGGGCGCACGTCTGATGCTGAAGGAAGTAAAATGGAAGCACAAGTGGCTTGTGGGCATCGGTGCTTTCGGCTTCTGCCTCCTGATTTTTGCCTCTACTCTCTTTACCAAGCAGCACGTGATTCTGGATGTGATCGGCGGTGTGGCAGTTGCGGAGATCGGTATGCTCCTGACCCATATTACCAGGCTCAACAAGAAAACCGAGCAGCTCAATGAGCGCTTTATGCAGACGAAGCTGTCCAAATGGTTATAAAGAACGATACACCGGTGATGATCACCGGTGTATTTCTTTTCGGAGAAGAAAGAGCGCCAGCAGATTGGGCGCTGCCATGAAGATATTCAGAATATCCGCCATAGCCCAGGCGGAACGCACAGAGATCAGCGGACTGACGGCGATCACCAGCAGATAGGCAAGACGATACAGGCGCTGCGCCCATGCTCTATCCCCTACCAAATATCGAAGGCAGGACTCCGCATAAAAATTCCAGCCGATGACCGTGGCGAAGCCAAAACAGCTCAGGCAGACAAAGAGCAGCCATGAAGACAGCCGTGGCGCAAAGGGCAGCGCCGTGCGCCAGGCATGGTCGGTGATCTGCACTCCCTCCAGCGGCATACTCCAGGCACCCGTTACCACCAGGCACAGCCCCGTCAGGCTGCAGATCACTATGGTGTCGATAAATGTCCCCGTCATGCTGATCAGACCCTGACGGTGTGGCGAGGGCTCGTCGGAGGCAGCCGCGGCAATGGCTGCTGTACCCAGACCTGCCTCATTGGTATATACCCCTCTGCCGATGCCCATACGGATGGCGGCATTGAGGCTGATACCGGCCGTTGCACCTAAGGCCGCCTTTGGTGAAAAGGCGCTGTGTAGAATCAGGCGCAGAGCCCCGGGAAGCTGCCCCATATTGCCAATTAGAATCAGCAGAGAACAGAGCAGATAGATCCCCGACATGATGGGTACCAGCGCCTCACAAACGCCGGTGATCCGCTTTGCGCCGCCTAATAGCACCGCTGCGGCAGCCACCGTGATCCCCAGACCCACGAACAGGGCAATTGCGGAATATTCCCGTCCGAAGGCAGAAACCCTCGCTGTGCTTCGAAAAAGCCCCTCTGCGGCAGAGGTAATGCTGTTGACCTGGGTCACTGTCCCCACACCCAGCAGACCCACCGCTGCTCCTACCAGAGCAAACAGCGCTGAGAGCCAACGGAATCTCCTTCCGAGTCCCTTGCGGATATAGGCAAAAGGGCCGCCATAGCTCCCCTCTCTCCCCTGCAGGCGGTATTTCGCCCCAAGATAGCCCTCAGCATACTGGGTTCCCATGCCCAACAGAGCTGCCAAAAGCATCCAGAACAGCGCACCGGGTCCACCGGCCGCCAGGGCTGTTGCCACGCCCACAATATTTCCCGTTCCGATGGTGGCAGCAAGGGCCGTACACAGAGCGCCGTAGGCGCTGATGCCCTTTTGAGATTTCCTTGGACGGATCAGCTTTAAGGCCGTGGGTAATTTCCGCAACGGAAGGAAGCGGGTGCGGAGCAAAAACATTTCGCCCATTCCAAGAAACACCACCGCTGTGGGCCAGCTCCATAGCAATTTAGCCAAATGCTGCAGCACGGCAGCTCACCTCCTCTCCTCATTCTTGTCTAATCTATGAGAACGTGGGGAGAGGACATGCATAAAAACAGCCGACACGATTCTCGTGTCGGCTGATCTATTCAGATATCACGTCTGCCCTCCAGGGCGCGCAGCAGAGTGACCTCGTCGGCATATTCCAGCTGGCTGCCCACGGGAATACCGTAGGCAAGACGGGTGACCCGCAATTCCATGGGACGGAGCAGACGGGACAGGTACATGGCAGTGGCCTCGCCCTCGGTATCGGGGTTGGTGGCCATAATGACCTCCCGGATCTCACCGCTTGCCACACGGCTGAGAAGCTCCCGTACCCGGATGTCATCGGGGCCGATGTGGTTCAGGGGGGAAATCACACCGTGCAGCACGTGGTACAGGCCGTTATACTCTCTGGCACGCTCCATGGCGATCACGTCCTTGGGATCGGCAACCACGCAGATCACGCTGCGGTCACGGTCGTCGTCCTCGCAGATGGGACACAGCTCCCGGTCGGTAAGGTTCATGCAGCAGGGGCAGAGATGGACGGACTTTTTCGCCTCCACAATTGCCGTAGCAAACTCCGCTGCCTCCTCCTCGGGAAGGCTCAGCACGTGAAAGGCAAGACGCTGTGCGGTCTTGCCACCGATGCCCGGCAGACGGGCAAACTGCTCGGTCAGGCGCTCTAAAGCAACGGGAAATACACGCATCAGAACAGACCGCCCAGATTCAGACCGCCGGTGAGCTTGGACATATTCTGTGCAGCCTCGGCCTCTGCCTTACGCATGGCCTCGTTGACCGCTGCCACAACCAGATCCTGCAGCATTTCCACATCGTCGGGATCTACGGCCTCGGGATCGATGGTGAGATTGAGCACCTCATGCTTGCCGTTGACACGTGCCTTGACCACACCGCCGCCGACCACAGCTTCGTACTCTTTGGCTTCCATTTCCTCCTGCATCTTCAGCATATCCTGCTGCATCTTCTGGGCCTGCTTGATCATGTTCATGTTCATGCCGCCGCCCATGCCGCCACGAAATCCGCCTTTTGCCATAACAAATATCTCCTTTAATCAGTAAAATTATTTAAAATCAATCAAATCGGGATGCTGAGAACCAAACTGCATCAACCGATCAAAGCTCTCGTTACCCAATCCTGCCTGGGACACATCCTTCACCTGCACCTGCACAGGTCTGCCCTGAATACCGGCGGCACACTCCGCCACGGTCTGCAGCACCTGGGGCTTGCTGATGATGCTCTTGGTGGGCATATCCCGTACCAGCAGGGTCAGCACATCTCCCCGGAGGCTGCCCTTGACGGGGGCGAACTCACTGAGGGAGAACATTCCCACCGCAGGAGGCTTCAGCATGGGACGCAGACGGGGAATCAGCTTCTTCCAGAAGTCGCCGCTGTCGGGGTTTTCCTGCTCCCTCTCCTGCTGTGCAACGGGGGCAGGCTGCCCCGGCATCTCCGGCGGAATATCCTTTTCCAGTTCCTCCCAGGGAGGTCTGTCATTCTCCTCTTCAGCGGTCTCAGCCTTGGCAGGGGCCTGCACCACCAGACCCTGGGCGATCTTATTCTCCAGACGGGACAGACGGGCATTGAGGTCTGCCGCATCTAAGGAGCCCTCCACCTCACAGAGGCGGATCAGCGCCAATTCCGCATCAATACGGCGGTCAGCGCTGTTACGGAAGCCCGCAGCGGCATCCCGTAAAATGGTGGTGATCCGCAGCAGCTCCCCGGGGGAGAAGCTCCTGCTCAGATCGTTCAGCTCCTTTGCCGTACAGATACCGGAGATCAGGGGGCTGTCCTTACCGGAGGCATGGAGGATCAGCAAATCTCTGGCTGCGGTGCAAAGCTCATCCAGCATGGCAGACAGATCCTTGCCCTGAGCATACTCCGCGGAAAACAGGGATAACAGGGTCTTGGTATCCCTGGCTGCCACCGCCTGCAGCATTGCCACCGTCTGACGGGTACCGGCATAGCCCAGCACCTTGCAGATCTGGTCGGTGTCGATAGTGCCGCTGCTGGAGGAGGCACACTGATCCAGAAGGCTGATGGCATCACGCATACCGCCGTCTGCCAGACGTGCCAGATAATTGGCACCGTCGGGGGTCAGGTCAATATTCTCACGGTACGCAATAAAGCTCAACCGTCCTGCCAGATCCTCCTGGGTGATCCTGCGGAAGGAATAGCGCTGGCAGCGGGACAAAATCGTAGCCGGAACCTTGTGCAGCTCTGTAGTCGCCAGGATAAAGAGCAGATGCTCGGGAGGCTCCTCAATGATCTTCAGAAGGGCATTGAAGGCGCTGATGGAGAGCATATGCACCTCGTCGATGATATACACACGCTTACGCACCTGGGCGGGAGAGTAGACCGCATCATCCCGAAGGGAGCGAACCTGATCTACACCGTTGTTGGAGGCAGCGTCGATCTCCAGAACATCCATACAGCTGCCGGAGTCGATGCTCTTACAGGCAGCGCAGCAGTTACAGGGATTGCCCTCCACGGGATTCTCACAGTTGACCGCCTTGGCGAGGATCTTGGCGCTGGAGGTCTTGCCCGTACCACGGGAACCGGTGAACAGATAGGCATGGCTCATGCGTCCGTTGATCAGCTGATTCTTCAGTGCCACCGTAATGGCAGGCTGACCTACCATGTCATCAAAGGTCTGGGGGCGATATTTCCGATATAAAGCCTGGTACATTCTGTCCACCTCCTATCTTTATAAGTATATACCACAGCAGAAAAAAAAGCAAGCCAAAAAACAAGAGCTGCCTTTCGGCAGCTCTTGAAAATACATTCGGCCCATGACAAGATCGCACACCCACATTTGAACCTGGAACCATACCCGTTTCCCGTGCAGCCAGCTCAGAAACGGCGTCCTCGTGGCACACGAACAGATCCGCTTAATGCTGCTCGGTTCCCCGCCTGACATGGTTCACGGGAGCTCGTTGCGCGAGACCGATCCCTCAACACCGCTTACACGGACAGACAATACAGCACAGGCCCGGGTGTGGGGCTTCATCCCTGCTATAGCGGATTGCAGGCAACAGGGCACCGCTATCTCCCCGACTAGTGCGACCTTGTCATAGGCCGAATAATATTATAATATGCAACTATGAAAGAATTTATGCCAGCTTATCCTCGATGAAGTCAGCCAGATCACCGATGGTCTCCAGCTTCATATCGCCTTCCATCTCGAAGTCAACGCCCAGCTCTTCCTCCATGTCCATAATCATCTCGACCATGTCCAGAGAATCCAGATGCAGGCTCTCGAAGGTGGTATCGCGGCTCAGCTCCTCAACAGGAACGTCTACCTGCTCTGCAAGATAATTTCTGATTCTGTTATACATAGTATCGACCTCCAAAGTGTTCTCTTTGTCTACAGATATGATACGATTTTTTTCGACAAAGTCAAGTACTTTTTTTCATCTGAAAATTAATTCAGGAAATCACGGAGAATTCTGGAGCGGGAGGGATGGCGCAATTTCCGCAGTGCCTTGGCCTCGATCTGGCGAATTCGCTCACGGGTCACCTGGAATTCCTCGCCCACTTCCTCCAGGGTGTGCATCCGTCCGTCCTCCAGGCCGTAACGCAGACGCAGCACCATTTCCTCCCTGGGAGTCAGGGTCTTCAGCACGTTGGAAATCTGCTCCTGCAGCATGGCAAAAGTGGCTGCATCCGCAGGCTCGGATGCCTTGTCATCGGGAAGGAAGTCGCCCAGATGGCTGTCGTCCTCTTCGCCCACGGGGGTCTCCAGAGAGATGGGCTCCTGTGCCACACGCATGATCTCCTCCACCTTCTGCAAGGGTAAGTTCAGGTACTTGGCGATCTCCTGGGTACTGGGTTCACGACCCAGATCCTGTACCAGCTCGTGGGAGGCACGGGACACACGGTTAATGGTCTCCACCATATGGACGGGAATGCGGATGGTTCTGGCGTGGTCAGCAATGGCACGGGAGATGGCCTGACGAATCCACCAGGTGGCGTAGGTGGGGAATTTATAGCCCTTGGTATGGTCAAACTTCCCTACCGCCTTGATCAGACCCAGATTACCCTCCTGGATCAGATCCAGGAAGGGCAGACCTCTGCCCACATAACGCTTGGCAACAGAGACCACCAGACGGAGGTTCGCCTCCACCATGGTCTTTTTGGCATTCTCATCGCCCTCTGCCATTTTTTCGGCAATGGCCTGCTCCTCCTCCGGCGTCAGAAGAGGGATCTTACCGATCTCCTTCAGATACATACGCACGGGGTCGTTGACATTCATGGTGTCGCTGAGCTCCTCGGTGTCCACCATGGGCTCCTCTTCCACCAGGTTCAGGTCTTCATCGGTGGGATTGATGTCGTCAGGCTTGGTCATCAGCTCCACCACATCCACAATGTCGATCTCGACGCCTGCCGCCTCCAGAGCGTCATAAATCATGTCGGTCTGCTTCTCATCGGCATTGGCCGCCTCGAGGGCATCAATCAAATCTTTGGAGGCAACTCTCTTCTCCAGTTTCGCCTTTTCCAAAAGGCTCTGCAGTCTCTCGTGTAACTTTTCTTCGTTCTTCATCTTATGTACCTCCGTATCCTTTTTTCTTTCGCAGGCTCTCTTGCAGCGCTCGCAGATCCGAGACATCTTCCACACGGCTATGGCGGTGCTCATACAGGATCACACGGACAAAATCATCAAAAGCGTCTTCAGAGACAGGTCCGGAATTATCCTGGAGCAGCATGGTCAGGTGGGACATCTCCGCGGAACTCAGGGTCTCGCTGAGATCTGATACGCAGGGGGTTAAGCCCTCACTCCAACGCTCGCTCCAGGTCTTATAAACCCGTGCGAACATGGGGACGGAAAAGCATTCTTCCTTTACTTGGGCGCAGCGGGCAAAGAGGTTGGGTTCTGCCAGGAGCATACACAGGAGATTCTCCTCCGCCACAGCACTGCGCAGATTATCGTAGCGCAGCTCTCTTGCCTTGGGCTGACGGGAGGCGGCAATCTCCAGCTCCTGCCGTTCCTTCGCTTTTTTGGCAGCAGCCGTACGGCGCTTATAGGCACGGGAGATCTCTATCTGCATGACCTGCGCCGTAATGCCTGCCATCTCTGCCGCCCGTGTGCCGTAAAGCTCACGCTCAACCGCCGTGGAATAGGTGGAGATCAGCTCGGCAGCCGCCTTGGCAAATTCCACCTTCTGCTCGTCCAGAGACAGGTCATATTTCGCTGCCAGCGCGCGAAGACGGTACTCCGCCTGATTCTCGCTGCCCTCTAACAGCAGCTTGAAACGGTCAGCGCCGTATTTGTTCAGGAATTCATCGGGGTCTTTTGCCCCCTGCATTCTCAGAACCTTGACCTTTAAGCCAGCCTTTTCCAGCATGGGAATGGCTCTCTGGGTGGCATTCTGCCCGGCGGCATCGCCGTCATAGGTCAAAAAGACCTCGTTTGTATACTTGCTCAGAAGGTCGGCATGCTCCTGGGTCAGAGAGGTACCCAGAGAGGCCACAGCGCAGTCAAAGCCGTGCTGGTGCAGCGCAATGGCATCCATATAGCCCTCGGTGAGGATAATATAGCCCTGCTTGCTCTTTTTGACGACATTCATGGCAAAAAGGTTTCGACGTTTGTTAAAAATAATGGTTTCGGGAGAGTTCAGATACTTGGGGGTGGAGTCATCCATCACACGGCCGCCAAAACCGATCACATTGCCCCGTACATCGATGATGGGAAACATCAGACGGTTGCGGAAACGGTCGTAGAGAGTGCCTTTCTCTTTATTCTGCAGCACCAGACCTGCCTGCAGCAGCTCTTCCTTGGTAAAGCCCTGGGCGGTCATGGCATCCAGCAGCGTCGTCCAGCGGTTGGGGGCAAAGCCCAGGCCGAAACGGGTCACCGTAGAGGCAGAGAGTCCACGTTTGGCAATATAGGCACGAACCTCCTCTGCCCCCGGGGTTTTCAACTGCTGGTTGAAGAAACGCGCCGCCGCCTTGCTCAGCGCCCAGAGGCGCTCCTTCAGCTTGTACTGGGAGTCCTTTTGATTGTCCTCCGGGATCTCCAGACCTGCCCGTTTGGCCAGGAAACGCACTGCATCGGGGTAGGACAGGCTCTCGATCTCCATGATGAAGTTCACAGCACCGCCGCCCTTGTGGCAGCCGAAGCAGTAGTAGATCCCTTTCTCCGGCTTCACGGAGAAGGAGGCGGTTTTCTCACCGTGGAAGGGACACAGGCCGAAGAGATTGCTCCCCTTGCGGGTCAGGGCGACATATTGTCCCACCACATCCTCGATGGGATTGCGGCTATTCAGTTCGTCCAGAAACACAGGAGAAAAGGCCATCTCTCGTCCTTTCCGCCCTTATCCCCTCACCTGCCAGGCCATGGGAATAAAGAGCTCATCATATTTATACATGGCATATTTGTCGGTCATGCCGGCAATGTAGTCGCAGACCGTCCGCTCCATGCCGTCAAAGTCCAGCTGGGGACGGAAATCGGGGGGCAGCTTCTCCGGGTGCTTCACGTAGAACTCATAGAGCTGCTGGAGGATACGCCTTGCCTTGGCCTCCTCCCCCTTTGCCTTGGGGTTTCGGTAAACACGTTCGAACATAAAATCCCTCAGGGATTTCATGGCCTGCTCGATCTCCTCATCCATGCCCAGTTCATCTGTCAGCAAGGTGTGGGAGATCATATTGGTCACAAGGGTATTGATACGATCCCGATGGCTCTCGCCCAGCACCTGGCGAATGGCACGGGGAATATCGGAATCCGTCAGAATTCCGGCACGCATGGCATCGTCGATGTCATGGTTGATATAGGCGATCTTATCGGCACGGCGGACGATCTGTCCCTCCCAGGTCTCCGGCAGACGGCTGGAGGAGGAGTGACCCAGAATGCCCATACGCACCTCATAGGTCAAATTCAGACCCTCGCCGTCGTTTTCCAGAATGTCCACCACTCGCAGGGACTGCTCATTGTGGCGGAAGGGTACGCCCATGACCTCCG
>JAZNVK010000079.1:0-4888 GCA_045592805.1 Faecousia sp. | reverse complement strand
GGAGGAGGCACTGCGCCGCCTGGATCAGCAGCGGAGAAGCCTCCGGGAGGCGCAGAACGACGGGGTGGCTGCCCAGGGACGTATCCGGAGCCTGAGCGAGGAATACGCCGCCCGAAAAGAAGAGCGGAAAGCGTTGGAACATGTGGCTGCGGAGAAAGCGGAGCTGAGGACGCAGTATCAGAGCGCCGCCGACCGACGGGAGCACTACCGTCTGCTGCTCCGTGAAATGGATGAACTGCACAGACAGCGGGAGAGCCTGGATCGTATGCAGAAGGATTACTGCAGAGCGGAGGCCAATTCCATCCATCTGGGACGGATTTATGAGGAGAAGAACCATGCCTTCCTTCGGGAGCAGGCAGGCATTCTGGCAAGTGCTCTGGAGGAGGGAAGCCCCTGTCCCGTCTGCGGCTCTGTGCATCATCCCGATCCTGCGGTACTCTCGGCGGGTGCGCCCACGGAGGCGGATGTGAAGGCGGCAAAGCTGGCCTATGAGAAGGCCGCCGCTGCCACCGCCAAGGCCGGCAGTGATGCCCACGGGCAGAAGCTGCTGGTGGAGGCCAAGGAGAGCGCCCTGCGTGAGAAGCTGAGTCAGCTGCTGCCCGATGTGGTGCAGGAGGCGGTCAGCGCCGCCGCTGCCCGTCAGGAGCAGCTTCTGGGAGAGGAGATCTCCCAATTGGAGGAAAAAATTGCCGCCGCAGAGAGAAAGGAACGGCGCAGAACCCAACTGGATCAGTATCTGCCTGCACTGGAACAGCAGCGCAGCGAGGCAGAAGCCGCCCTGAACGCTGCCAGGGAGCGGATTGCCGCTCTGGAGGCCGGAATTCGCAGCAGCGAGGAGCAGGTGGAAAAAGTACACCTGCCCCACCCCCACAAGGCAGAGGCGCAGGAGGAGATTCGGGCGCTGCAGCACCGGGGCAATGCCCTGAAAGAGGCGCTGGACGCAGCACAGAAAAACCATGCCGCATGGGACAAGCGTCTGGAGGGACTCCGTGCCGCCATCGCCCAGCTCCGCAGCCAGGTGACAGAAGAAGGGGAGGAAGATCCCCGGGAGCTGCGTGTCCGGAAGGAGTGCCTGACCGCAGAGAGGAAAACAGCCCTGGAGCAGCTGCGGACGCTCCACGCACGGATTACCAATAACCGAACCATCGCTGCCCATCTGCAGGAGAATGCCGCTCAAATGCAGCAGCTGGAGAGCCGCCTGACCTGGGTCAAGAGCCTCTCCGACACCGCCAACGGCAACCTCAGCGGCAAGGAGAAAATCATGCTGGAGACCTATATTCAGATGACCTATTTTGACCGCATCCTGGAGCGTGCCAACCTGCGTCTGCGGAAAATGTCCGGCGGACAGTACGACCTGAAGCGGCGGGATAAATCGGAGGATCTGCGTGGTAAGACCGGCCTGGAGCTGGACATTATCGACCATATCAATGCCACGGAGCGCAGCGTCAATACCCTCTCCGGTGGCGAGGCGTTCCTGGCCTCCCTGTCCCTGGCGCTGGGTCTGTCCGACGAGGTGCAGATGTCCACGGGCATTCGCCTGGACACCCTCTTTGTGGACGAGGGCTTCGGCTCTCTGGATGCCGATGCCCTGAGCAAGGCATACAGCACCCTGGCAGGTCTTACCGAGGGCAACCGCCTGGTGGGCATCATCTCCCATGTGACGGAGCTGAAGGAGCGCATCGACAGGCAGATCGTGGTCACCAAAGACCACAATGGCACCAGCCACTGTGAGATACATTGCTGAAATTGCAAAAAAAAGTAAAAATTGTGCTTGACAATCGGCCTTTTCGGGTGTATGATATGGGAAATTCAGTTATTTAAAGCTTTAAATAATTAAATTAACCATTCAAAGAGGAGAAGATGACCCCATGAAAAAGACAAGCATGATGAAACTGATGTCCCTGATTTTGGTGCTGGGACTGCTTCTGAGCCTGGCGGCCTGCGGCGGGAAGGACGACGGCAAGTACACCATCGGCATCTGCCAGCTGGCGCCCCACGAGGCGCTGGATGCTGCCACCCAGGGCTTTAAGGATGCGGTGATTGCCGCTCTTGGCGAAGAGAACGTGACCTTCCTGGAGCAGAACGCCGCCGGCGAGAATAATATGTGTACCACCATTGTCAATGACTTCGTATCCAAGAGGGTTGACCTGATCATGGCCAACGCCACCGGCGCCCTCCAGGCCGCCGCCAATGCCACTCTGGAGATCCCCATTCTGGGTACCTCCATCACCGAGTACGGTGTCGCCCTGAGCCTGAAGGATTTCAACGGCACTGTGGGCGGCAACATCTCCGGTACCTCTGACCTGGCACCCCTGGAGGATCAGGCACAGATGATCCTGGATCTGGTACCCGAAGCCAAGACCGTTGGTATGCTCTACTGCTCCGCCGAGCCCAATTCCGCCTATCAGGTTCAGGTGGTCAAGGCTTACCTGGAGGGCAAGGGCATTACCGTGGAGGATTATTCCTTCTCCGCATCTTCCGATGTAGCCATCGTAGCAGCCGCAGCAGCCGCTGCCTGTGATGCCATCTATATCCCCACGGATAACACCGCCGCCACCTGCACCGAGACCATCAACAATGTGGTTCTGCCCACCAAGACTCCCATCATCGCCGGTGAGGCAGGCATCTGCGGCGGCTGCGGCATCGCCACACTGTCCATCAGCTACTATGAGCTGGGCAAGCAGACCGGCGAAATGGCTGTCAAGATCCTCAAGGGCGAGGCGGACATCTCTCAGATGCCCATTGCCTACGATCCCAAGCCCGTGAAGAAGTACAACGCAGCCATTTGCGAGGAGCTGGGCATCCAGATCCCCGAGGGCTACGAGCCTCTGAGCTAAATCCCTAAAAACATAAAAACAAAACTGTGCCTCCGCATTTTTGCGGAGACACAGTTATGTTGTATCGTATTATGATCAAACAGGAGACAAAACATGAATCTATCGGGACTGTTTAACGCACTGCCGGGTGCCGTGGCGCAGGGTATGATCTGGGGCATTATGGCGATCGGCGTTTATATCACATTCAAAATTCTGGAGCTGTCCGACCTGACCGTAGACGGATCCATGGTCACGGGCATGGCGGTCTGCGCCATGCTCATGGCGGCAGGCTGGAATGCCTGGGCAGCCATGGCTGTAGCAATTCTGGCCGGTATGGCAACGGGTCTGGTTACGGGTCTTTTCCATACGGTTTTGGGCATCCCCGCCATTCTCTCCGGCATTCTGACCCAGCTGATCCTCTGGTCCGCCAACCTGAAGATCATGGGCAAGGCCAACCAGGCGCTGCCTGCCAGAAATTTCCCCGTGCTGATCTCCCAGCTGTATCAGTACAAGGCACTGTGGATTCTGGCGCTGTTCTGCATTGTGCTGATTCTGGTGCTCTACTGGTTCTTCGGTACCAAGTTCGGCACGGCCATCCGTGCCACCGGCTGTAATGAAAAAATGGCACGGGCCCAGGGTATCCACACCAACCGCAATAAGGTTCTGGGCTTTGTGATCTCCAACGGCATCGTGGCGCTCTCCGGCGCCCTTCTGGCTCAGTACTCCGGCAAGGCAGATATCAACGATGGCAGAGGCGCGATCGTCATCGGCCTTGCGGCGGTGATCATCGGTGATGCCCTGGTGGGCAAGCTGTCTACCAATTTCATCGTCCGTCTGCTGGGCGTGATCCTGGGCGGCGTGGTCTACTATGTGGTCTACCAGACGGTGATTTTCCTGGGTCTGGACACGGATCTTCTGAAGATGTTCTCCGCCATTGTGGTGGCGATCTTCCTGGCCATCCCCCACTTGAAGAAGACCTATTTCTCCAAGCCTGTGAAGAAGAACAGGGAGGTGAAGTAAGATGCTGGAAATCAAGAATATTACCAAGATTTTCAATGCCGGTACGGTCAATGAGAAGGTGGCCATTGACGATCTCTCCCTGACCCTTAACGACGGCGACTTTGTGACGGTCATCGGCGGCAACGGCGCAGGCAAGTCCACCCTGCAGAACCTGATTGCCGGTACTTACATCCCTGACGAGGGTCAGATCCTCATCGACGGCAACAATGTGACCAAGCTGCCGGAATTCAAGCGTGCCAAGTACATCGGCCGCGTATTCCAGGATCCCA
This sequence comes from Faecousia sp., assembly GCA_045592805.1. Lineage (GTDB taxonomy): Bacteria > Bacillota > Clostridia > Oscillospirales > Oscillospiraceae > JAZOXB01. Next base: position 783 of record JAZNVK010000079.1, on the reverse strand, counting down.
TGGTGGGTACGGCTGCGGATATGTGGATCGAGGAGAATATGGCATTGGCAAAGCTGCGCGGCAAGCGCCGTGGTCTCTCCTGGTCCATCTCCCAGACGGATCGTGCCGAGTTTAAGGAGCAGCTGGCCATGCTGGGGCTGGATCTGGAGAACCGCCTGTCTACCAAGGTGGGTCTGCTCTCCGGCGGTCAGCGTCAGGCCATCACCCTGCTCATGGCGTCCATGAACCATCCCAAGCTGCTGCTTTTGGACGAGCACACTGCCGCCCTGGATCCCAAGACCGCTGCCAAGGTGCTGGAGATCACCCAGCGTCTGGTAGAAAATGACAATCTCACCACCCTCATGATCACCCACAATATGCGCGATGCCATTGCCATCGGCAACCGCCTGATCATGATGAATAACGGCAAGATCATCTATGATATCAGCGGAGAGGAGAAGAAAAAGCTCACCGTCTCCGCCCTCATGGAGCTCTTCGCCCAGGCATCCGAGGGCAGTTTTGCCAACGACCGTATGCTTCTCGGATAAAACAATGCCGCTCTTTTCCCTTGAAAAGAGCGGCATTGTTCTTTGTGCGCATCAGAAAACGCCGCAGCGTTTTCTGATGCCTTTTTCTGTCTTATTCAACGCAGGTGTAGCTGCCTTCCAGATAGCGCAGGATCATGCAGGCAAACTCTGCACGGGTGGCATTCTTGCCGGGGTTCAGGTTCACGCCGTCGCCGGAGAGGATGCCCTTGGCCACTGCCCAGCAGATGGCGGTCTCGGCATAGGGGCTGACGGTATC
>JAZNVK010000078.1:0-7662 GCA_045592805.1 Faecousia sp. | reverse complement strand
TTGTCCCTCTCTATTGTCTTCCTAAGACCGCTTGGCCTCCGACTTCTCTCCCCACCACAGCCTCCGGAGCCGGATCTGAAGCAGCGCCGGGAAGCGGCAGACCGTGCGCCTGCGCCGGATTACGGGATCCCTTTTCTGGGAAAGCTCTTCCCCGGCATGGATCAGGGGGATCTGCTGCTTCTGCTGATCATGCTCCTGCTCCTCAGCGAGGGCAACGAGGACGCCAACGCCATGGCCATGACCCTGGCGATCTACCTGTTTCTGCAATAGACCGCTGAGACGGGAAAGCAGATGTTTATCACCGAGCTAATGGCTAATAGCTAAGAACGAATAACTGAGGCATCGGCTCCGCCCACGGAATCGGAATAAAGTCAAATAGATGTTTCTCGAACTGTTGGAGGCATCAAAGACCCCCTTGTTAAAGGCAATGTCATTAAGCTAAGAGAGAACCGGACTTCACAGAGATGTGGAGCCCGGTTTTTTCGTAATAATTTCAAAAAAGCACTTGACAAATGATGAAAAATGTGCGGCCTTTTTGCTAACTGCGGTTAGCAAAAAGGCCCTTGTAATTAGAGGTATACCCACCAAAAATTACAGGGAGGCACAGTAAATGAAACACATGGTATCGTCTGTTAAGCAGAAATTGGATGAGTCCGTTTCTCAGCTTTGCGCAGTATCCTGGATGTTCTCAAAGAAGCCCGGAGTTTATTTTTCACGAGAGAGAAAACTACCATTCCGAAAGATGATCTCTACAATACTTTCCATGGAAGGCGGATGTTTAGCAACCGAAATGCTAAAGCATTTTGGTTGCTCTGCAGAGATTGCTTCTTCTTCAGCGTTTGTCCAGCAAAGAGGTAAGCTCAGCGAGGAAACTTTTCCTATGCTGTTTCGTTTATTTATCAATAATACGGATCGCCCTAAATTATACAAAGGACTACGGATATTTGCCGCAGATGGATCAGATATTCAGATCCCTACAAATCCAAATCATCCCGACTCTTTCTTTCCCGGTGTCAATGGCCAGGTGCCATACAGCTTACTACACCTGGATGCAATGTATGACTTGCTCCAGAACACTTATATGGATGCAATCTTATTAGGACAAAGAAAGGCTAATGAAAGAAATTCTCTTTGCCAGATGGTAGACCGGTCTACCCTAAGAGATGTTCTTGTTATTGCGGATAGAGGCTATGAAGGATATAATCTTATGGCACATATTCAGGAAAAGAAGTGGAATTTTCTGATCCGTATTCAGGATATTTCCAGCTCATCCGGCATTGCCGCAGGTTTTGATCTGCCCAATGCGGAAGAATTTGATTTTTCTGTCGATCTCTCCTTAACAACCAAACAATCGAACGAGGTTAAAACTTTATTAAAAATCAAAAACCAGTATAAATGCATTGCTTCTGATAAGACTTTTGACTATTTGCCAAAGAAAAATCGAAAGCATCAACCGGCTGTTTTCTACAACTTGCCGTTTCGCATCGTCCGCTTCAAAATTACTGACGATGCCTATGAAACTGTTGTTACGAACTTAGATAAATTCAAATTCCCTGCCGAAGAATTAAAAAAGCTTTACAATATGCGCTGGGGTATTGAAACTTCCTTCCGAGAGTTGAAATACACAGTTGGATTGTTGCATTTTCACGCAAAAAAGGTGGAGTACATATATCAGGAAATCTTTGCCAGACTAACCATGTACAACTTTACTGAGTTGATCACCTCGCACGTAATCATTCAGAAAGCAGACACAAAATATGCTTATAAAGCAAATTTCTCTGTCGCAGTACATGTTTGCAGACAATTCTTCCTTGGTAATGTATCTCCACCAGACGTTGAAGCTCTCATTCGCAGGCATGTTTCCCCAATTCGACCCGGCAGAAGCAGGCCTCGAAAAATGACCGTTAAGCATGCGGTTAGCTTCATCTATAGAATAGCATAAATTCTCTGTTTTGAATAGTTCTTTTTTAAGCGGATTTCGCAATCCGCTCATTTGGCACGCCCAATTTGAAAAAAGGGGATCATCCAAAGCAGTTTCTTGCCTTGGATGATCTCCTTTTCGTTGTCCTACAGCTTAGGCTCGCTCTCTAACTTAATGACATTGACCGATTGGTGGGGAGTTTTTATTAGTTCATCAACTTACTTGGCCTTGGGGCCTGCTTCTACGATGTGAGCGGGCATGTTGGGATACTTCTTGGCGAAGTTCTCGGAGAACATGGTGGCCAGCTTGTTGGCCTGCTTGTCGTAGGCTTCCTTGTCGGCCCACAGACCACGGGCATCCAGCATCTCAGCGGGAACACCGGGGCAGGAGGTGGGGAAGTCCACGTTGAACACATCGTGATGCTTGAACTCCACGGTGTCGAAGTCGCCGTTGAGAGCAGCGGAGACCATGGCACGGGTGTAGGCCAGCTTCATGCGCTTTGCGCCGTCAGCAGCGGAGCCGCCTGCCCAGCCGGTATTGACCAGGTAGACCTTGGCGCCGGACTCACGGATGCGCTTGCCCAGCATCTCTGCATAAACAGAGGGATCCATGGGCATGAAGGGCTCGCCGAAGAGGGTGGAGAAGGTGGGCTGAGGCTCGGTCATGCCACGCTCGGTGCCGGCCAGCTTGGAGGTGAAGCCGGTGACGAAGTGGTACATGGCAGCGTCCTCAGACAGACGGCTGATGGGAGGCAGAACGCCGAAAGCATCAGCGGTCAGGAAGATGACGACCTTGGGAATGCCACCAACACCGGGGATCGCGGAGTTGGAGATGTAGTCAACGGGGTAGCCCACACGGGTATTCTCGGTGAGGGAGCCGTCGTCGAAGTCGAATTCACGGGTCTCGTCGTCCATGACAACGTTCTCAACCAGAGAGCCGAAGCGGATAGCGCCCCAGATCTCGGGCTCGTTCTCAGCCTTCAGGTTGATGCACTTGGCGTAGCAGCCACCTTCCAGATTGAAGATGCCGTCGTCAGCCCAGCCGTGCTCGTCGTCGCCGATGAGCTTACGCTTGGGGTCAGCGGACAGGGTGGTCTTGCCGGTGCCGGAGAGGCCGAAGAACACGGCAGTCTCATGGGTCTCGGGATCCATGTTGGCAGAGCAGTGCATGGGCAGAATGTTCTCCTTGGTCAGAACGTAGTTCATGGTGGAGAACACGGACTTCTTGATCTCGCCTGCGTACTGAGAGCCGCAGATAACGATGATATGAGCCTCGTAGTCGATCATGATCGCAGCCTCGGAGTTGACACCGTCAACCTCAGGGATGCACTTGAAGCCGGGGGCGCAGAGGACGGTATAGTCGGCATCGCCGTAAGCTTCCAGTTCCTCAGCGGTGGGACGGATCAGCAGCTGGTGGATGAAGAGGTTCTGAGAAGCCAGCTCGTTGACGATGCGGAACTTCTTGGTGTGAGCCTTGTCAGCACCTGCGAAGCCGTCAAAAATGAACACCTCACGGCCCTGCAGATAGGCGCAGAGCTTGCCCTTGATGGCGTCAAACTTCTCCTTGGAGATGGGACGGTTCACCTTGCCCCAGGTGATGTCGTCATGGACAGCGGGGGTATCAACGATGAACTTGTCGTTAGGCGAACGACCGGTGTACTTACCGGTGGTGACCACCAGAGCGCCGGTGTTGGACAGCTTGCCCTCGCCACGACGCAGCGCAGCTTCGGTCAGCTGGGCGGGGGTCAGGTTGCGGTAAACAGCCTTGGGAGCCAGGATGCCGTACTTTTCGAGACCGTAGGTTTCCATAGTGTTTCCTCCTATACTTTTTTGCCGCAGAGGCGGCATATTTCATACGGTTTTGGTGAAAGCCAATGTCCACCGAATAAATTATATCATATGAGAAACAAATTGGCTACCGCTTTTTGTAAAATTTCTTCTAAATTTTCGTCGCATAGCCTGTCTGCGCTCTGCATAGCCTGTCTTGAGAAGGGGGATGGGGTCATGCTTATGGGCGGAATTTGGGCAGGAATGCTGCTGGTTTCCCTGATTGCGGCGCTGTTGGGCGGTAAAGCCGGGGCGCTGCTGCCTGCGGCTATGGAGGGAGCGGCGGCAGCGGTGGGGCTGTGCGTGAAGCTGGCGGGCTCCCTGTGCCTCTTCGGCGCTCTGGGCAAGGCAATGGAGCAAAGCGGCCTGATGAAGAAATTGGGGCGGCTTCTGCGGCCAATTTTTCGACGTCTGTTCCCCCGTACCGCTGCCGACGAGGAGGCGCTGGGCTACCTGAGCGCCAATGTGGCCGCCAATGTGCTGGGGCTGGGAAATGCGGCCACGCCCATGGGCATCGCCGCCGTAAAAAGGATGCAGGCGCTCTCCAAAAGCAGCACCGCCACAGACGAAATGTGCAGACTCATTGTGATGAATACCGCCTCAGTGCAGCTGCTTCCCACCACGGTGGCCTCCCTCCGTGCATCGATGGGCGCAGTCTCCCCCTTTGATATACTGCCTGCGGTGTGGATCAGCTCTTTGATTTCTGTGTCCGCAGGTCTTCTTGCTGCCAAGCTCTTTGAGAGGAGGAAAAAGAGCCGTGCTTGATCTGCTGCTGCCCCTGTGGATGATCGGGGTCAGCCTCTATGCTCTGGCAAAGAAGCAGGATCTTTACGGGGCGCTGCTACAGGGCGGCAAGGAGGGGCTGAAGCTGGTTTTCTCCATTGCCCCTGCTCTGGTGGTGCTGCTGACAGCGGTGCATATGCTCCGTGCCTCCGGTGCCATGGAGCAGCTGAGCCATTGGCTTGCGCCCTTTTGCGAAGCGGTGGGAATTCCGGCTCAAACCCTGCCTCTCATGCTGATCCGTCCCTTTTCCGGCAGTGCCGCCCTGGCGGTGGGGGCAGATCTGATGCAGACCTATGGGGCTGACTCCCCCATCGGCCGCACCGCCGCCGTGATGTTGGGCAGCTCCGAAACCACCTTTTACACCATCTCTGTCTATTTCGGCTCTGTGGGGATCAAAAAGACCCGTTATGCCATTCCGGCGGCACTGGTGGCAGACCTGGCAGGCTTTCTCTCCGCCGCTGTGACCACAAAGCTCTTGAACTGAAAAAAAGCGCGGGAGAAGCTCTCCCGCGCTTGTGCTTTATTCAAAGAAGACCCAGAAATTGTCCTCCAGGCAGACATCCAAGTCGCCTTCGTATTCACCGGCATAGTCATAGGTGAACCAGAAGTAGCTGCCGTCCTCGGCATAGGCATCGTAGTAGTGGGTCTCCTCATCGGAGAAGTCGAAGAACCACTCAAAAGTGATATAGTCGCCGTCATGGTACATAGCACCGGTATGATCGTCATAGAGGTAGAGCTCAATGCCGTAATAGTAGTCGCTGTTGCCATCGATGTAGGCACCGTAGCTGCTCCACTCGCCGCATACCACCTGATCCACCTCGGAGCTGTCGCTGCCAACATAGACCTCCACATCCACACGGAGACCGGAGGGAGCGTTGAGGGAGACAGTGCAGCTGCCCTGACCCACGGCGGTAATCATGCCGTAGCTGTCCACTGTCGCAACAGAGGTGTCGGAGCTGGTCCAGCTCAGCTTTTCTGTATGGTCATAGGGCTCTGCAGACCAGGATACGTAATAGTTCTCGCCCTCTGTGAGATAAATCTCTGTCTCATCCAGCATAAGGGATTGCACATAGATTTCGTCGAAGACCTCAACCTCGATCTCCGCCATGGGCTCGCCATCGGCATAGAGGGTGATGGTGCAGGTTCCTTCGCCCTGAGCAGAAATTCTGCCGTTGCGAACCGTTGCCACGTCCTCGTCACTGCTGCCCCAGGTGATCTCGTCATCATGCTCCTCGGGGAATACCTCGTACTCCACACGGTGGCTGTCACCGGCCATGATCAGGATCTCATCTTCGTTGAGAATGTTAACAGACTCCACATGGGTCTTGCCCAGGACGAAGATCAGTACGACGATCAGTGCCACGAGAACCACACCGCCGATGATGGGCAGCAGGATTTTCCAGATGTTTTTCTTCTTGGGTGCCTCAGGCTGGGTGTAGGCAGGCTGGCCATAAACCGGCTGCTCATAGGTAGGCTGCTGATTGTAAGCAGGCTGGTCGTAGGCAGGCTGCTCATAAGCAGGCTGCTCCGGCTGGGTGTAAACGGGCTGCTGCACAGTCTGCTCATAGACGGGCTGCTGCACAGGCTGCTCGTAAGTGGGCTGCTGCACAGGCGGGGTGTAGACGGGCTGCTGGGGCTGCGCGGGGGGCTGCTTGCTGCCACAGTTTCCGCAGAACATGGCGCCGTCGGGCAGCTTTGTTCCGCAATTTGCGCAAAATGCCATATCATTTTCTCCTCTTATTTTAATTTTGATTTAAGTATATCGTCAATTTTCCATTCTGTCAACGAAAATATCCCCAAATTCGCCTGATTCCAAAGCAAAATCGAGGCTGCCTCTTTGCAAAGGCAGCCTCGGATGGCAGAAAATTACATATCGAAGGGTTCCATGCTCAGAACGGGGTGGCCGACTTCGCTCAGGAAGGCCAGCAGCTCCTCGGGATCCTCGGTGCAGACCGTTTCGTCAGCGATCATGTCGGTGAAGTTCTCCACACCGTAGAGCTCCAGAGCGGTGGCATCCAGCTTCTCACGCATCTGCTCCTTCAGCAGCTTGGGCAGCCATACGATACGGCCGGGGCCGCCTTCGGCAGCGATGAACTTCTTGGAAGCGATGAAGTGCTTGCCGTGGCCCATGAAGCCGGGGGTCTGGACGCCGCCGCCGGTCATGGAAGCCATATCGGAGAAGCTCATACCCAGAGGAGTCAGACCGGCATGCTCACGGGTGGTGATAACCACGCCCATGGAGCAGGGCTCCACGCCGCAGATACACTCGAAGCAGCCGCAGGAGGTCATGGGATCCTGGAACAGGGAGTACAGAGTGATGTGCTCCAGCGCACCGTGGGAGTACTTGCAAACAGCCTCATCCACGTCTTCGTAGCGGCCCAGCTCTTCGTCGATGCAGCGTTCCTTGGGAACGACCTGGCAAGGACCGGCAGGATCCAGCTCGTTGGTAGCCTTGGCATCCAGCCAGCTAACAGCGCCACACAGACCCAGACGCTCGGGGGTAACGATACATACGTGGCTGGGAGAGAAGGCCTGGCACATAATGCAGGTGTAGTAAACAGGCACAGACTCGTCAGTCATAGACTTCAGACGGTCGTCACGCTTGGCAAATACATCGTTGGCAGCGGCCCGGAGAGCCTTGTTCTGCTCGGCATCCACCACGATGGTGACCTGGCACTTGTCCACAACGGCTTCAAATTCGCTCTTGACCTTGGCGTAAAGCACTTCGCCCAGGTGCTTGAAGCGGAAGCCTGCCTCAAAGTCAGCCTTGGAGATACGGACACGGATCATATCACGCTGACCGGTGTGCATCACGCCTTCGATGCAGTTGAGCCATGCGTGGATCTTACGTTCCATAACGGGCTCGAAGTCGGACTGCATAGCCTTGCCGGCGACTTCGACGGTGTAGGACAGGGAGATCTTGGAGCCCACAGGGATCTCGTCGATCTCGGGTCCGATGACAGTGATCTTGTGATCCTCCACCTCGGCAGCTTCCTTGGTCTGGACCAGCTCGAAGCAGTCCACACGGGAGCCGTCCACTTCCACCTGCATATCGCCGCGGCGGATGATCTCGCCTTCGAAAGCGGTAGCGAAGGAAACGGGGATGTCGATCTTGGTGATCTTCAGCTTGAT